>VXSC01000019.1 GCA_009838195.1 Rhodothermaceae bacterium
ATACATAGCGCCCCGTAGCCTTATCTGACGGCCGTCCTACTATACCAGGGAAGTGGATACTTGCCGGATGATCTGACGGAGTCTGCAATGGAGTTTATGCATGCGCATGCGGGGTCTCCATTTCTTGTTTTTTTGTCCTATAACACGCCACATTCCCCCATGCAGGTGCCCGATGAGTGGTGGAATCAGGTGTTGGAGCTCCGGCAAGATCCCCGATTCCCGGAACAGGAGGATACTCTCCATACACGTGCAGCTCTCGCGATGATGCTCAACATTGATTGGAACGTCGGCAGGGTCTTAACGCTTCTGGACAATTTATCCCTCACGGAAGAGACCATTGTGCTCTATTTTTCGGACAATGGCCCGAATGGTCCACGATGGAATGCCGACATGAAAGGCAGGAAGGGATCTACGGATGAAGGAGGTGTTCGCTCACCACTTCTGATGCAATGGCCCGGTGTGATTGCTGAGGGTACTGTGATTACCGATATTACAGCTGCTATTGATCTGATGCCAACCCTGGCTGAGTTCAGCAATATTGATCTCAACACCAATTACCTACTGGATGGAGTCAGCTTGGCTCCGTTACTACGAGGGGAGATAGAGTCTATGCCAGAGCGGCTCATTTTTTCTCACTGGAGAGGACGCACGAGTGTAAGGACCCAGACCTATCGTTTGGGGCATTCGGGAGGGCTCTTCGACATGGTGAATGATCGAGAGCAGCGTGTGGATTTGGCTTCGGAGTACCCTGAATTAGCAGATTCTCTGGAAGAAGCAAGAGCACGTTGGATTCGTGAGGTAGTCCCCGAAGCTTACCGGAAGCACCCTTTTACTATTGGCTCCGAAGATGAAAGAATTACCTGGCTCCCTGCCCGGGATGCGACGGCATCGGAAGGGATCAAACGCTCCAATCGGTATCCGAACGACAGCTTCCTAACCAACTGGACGAGTACGCAGGATTCCATTCTGTGGGAGGCGGATGTTCTGACTACCGGGGAATACAAAGCGACACTGTACTATACAACAGCAGTCGGGAATGAAGGCGCTCAAATTGACTTGAGCTTTGGCGACGCTTCGCTGCAAGCTACGATTGTGGAGGCACACGATCCGGCTGAATACGGTATGAAGGAAGATCGTGTGCAGAGAATTGAGTCGTACGTCAAAGATTTTCGCCCGTTGGTACTAGGATCCATCTCCCTTGAAGCCGGGCAAGAGTCGCTTGTTTTGCAGGCAATCAGCATCCCTGGGAAGGCGGTCGCTGATGTTCGGCTTTTGCAACTGGAACGTGTCGTAGAATTGTAGGGAGCTCAGAAACTATTCAGGCGGCCTCCAGGAGATACAGTTTTTCCGCTGCCGATCAAGCTCCAAGGTGATGAGCTGCCATATGATACTGGTACCAAAGATTGGTTCTTGCTTGATCCTGGTCAATGATACATCATCTGCAGGAATAAGGAAGAAAGTATTGAGTTACCAGGTCACGCGGGTCCTTGGATTTTGACGATCACCCGGAGAGATTTGATTGTTCAATAGCGGGGAGGGGAAGGTATTGTTGACGCTGAGTCTGAGTTCTTCATTCTCGGAAACGCTCTGAAGGAATTCTCCCACGACAAATAGGGCATTGTGTGCACCCTGTCCCCAATATGAGGAGCGAAAACGCATGCGCTGATCATTGAAGCCAACCCATGCACCAGTAACCAGTTCTGGGTGCATGATGATAAACCAGCCGTCAGCCCCTTCCTGTGTTGTTCCAGTTTTTCCCGCGAAATCATAACCATACAGGTTATAGCTGCTTCGGATACGAATTCCGGTACCATAGGGTTTATTGATCACATCCCGCAGCATGTCAATCACGATGGCGGTCTTTTCCTCTGAAAGGACCTCGCGCGGATGCGTGCGTAATGAGTCCTGTTGATAGTCATAGACAACCCTGCCAGTCTCTTCGTTCACGATTCTGGTAATCATTACAGGGTCCGTCTGGATTCCCCGATTGGCAAAGGTACTGTAGGCAGTAACAGATTCAAGAAGTGTGACCTCGCTTGTTCCCAATGCCAGGGACGGAACAGCGTCCAGCTCACTCCGGATTCCCATGTTTCTTGCAAGGTTGGCCACATTCAGTGGGTTGACATCGTGGATTACCTGTGCAGTGACAGTGTTCATAGAGCGGGCCAGCCCCTCTCGCATCGTCATCCATTCACCGCTGGTCTCGTCTCCAAAATTCTGCGGGCTCCAAATATCCCCTGTAAATTCATCCAGATATTGAAATACAGAATCGAGATACATTTTGTCCGGCGAGTAGTTAGCATCAATTGCGAATGCATAAGTAAAGGGTTTAAATACCGAGCCGGGCTGTCTCTTTGCAACACCCACATGGTCGTACCAATCCGTTGAAAGGTCCCGGCCACCGACCCATGCTTTGATGTATCCGTTTGTCGGGTCCATTGCAACGAAGCCGTTTTCCAGTCGGCTTTTTGTCACTTTGAGCGAGTCAATAAATGCGGGATCACTTTTGAGTTCCTGTAATGCCTCCGACCCGTTTTTGCCTTCCCTCAGAAGGTTTTGGTACCTCGTAGATTCCTGGATATAGGCATTCAGAACTGATGGATTACTTCGCCAAAACCACGCCCAGTGGTTATCAGGATCTGTGTGGCAAGGGTCCGTCACGTATTTGGAAATATCCTCTCCATATCGCATTCGAGGGCTGGAGGCAGCACTCCATTCACAGTTTACCACTGCCTGCAAACCGTCCAGTGTTCCCGTAACGGCAGAGCGAGCAAGTGATTGTAACCTGGAATCAAGAGTGGTCTCAATTCTCAGTCTGCTACTATAGATGTCGATGCCCTCTTCATCTCCCCATTCTGAGACCTGTTGACGTACTTGTTCAGCAAAATAAGGTGCAATGCTTTGCGTCACATCTGCGGTTCGGAGGCTGGTAGTGGTCAAGGAATCTCTCAGCATCTCATAGGAATCCCTATCCAGCCAGTCTTGCGTGATCATTCGTTGCAGTACGGTATTGCGACGGATTCTGGATCGCTCGGGATTTCGCAGGGGGTCATAGCGGTAGGTCCCCTTAAGAAGTCCAATCAGGGTTGCACTTTCAAGTATATCCAGGTCGGATGCAGCTTTATTGAAATAGGTCCGTGCGGCAGCTTCAATCCCATAGGCATTATAGAGAAATGGGACGGTATTCAAATACATCTCAGCGATCTCATCTTTTGAGTAGAGCTGCTCCAGACGTACTGCGGTGACCATCTCTTTTAACTTTCGGGTCACACTGACTTCAAATCCAATCTGCTCATTGTAGATATTACGTGCTAGTTGTTGTGTGATGGTGGAACCACCCTGGCGCTCAAAAGGAAGTCCGAGTTCGCCAAGCAAGGATTGGGTAGCGGCAGAAGCTGTACGAAATAGATTGACTCCCCAATGGTTATAGAATCGATGATCTTCCGTTGCGATCAATGCTTGACGTGCATAAATAGAGATGGAGTCAAACGGAACCCAGGTCCGGTTTTGGCGCCCAAATCGGGCCAACTCAATACCATCTGCTGTATAGGCTACGCTGGCATAGGATAGTTCAGGGTTCTCAATTTCCCGCAGAGAGGGTGTATTCCATGACAGGATCCACATGTATGTCAACAAAAAGAGCGCGCCGAGAATCACTAGCAGGGTTGGAATACTCAGGATAAATGCAGCATGCGCCGCATCCTGTTTGCGGAAAATGCGAAGTAGCAGGTTCCTGTATCTCGCGATCGGTGAGAGCCGTTTTTGTTTTTCTTTTGGCATTGAGGAAGATTAACACATCCAGAGCGAAGCATACAGGACTAAACGTGATTGATACCAATCACCAGCAGCAGGATCATTTGAGCTGCTTACCAAAGTCTCGGTCAGCCCAGAGGATTGATTAGCTATTCTACTAACGATGTTCCAAGATATTTCGTACTCAGCATTTTGTGCTGCAGTGACAGGGATGGCGCAAGGATCCAGATGTGGGAGTACTTTCTTGGCGGAATCGAAATTCACGCAACTAAAATGCATTCTGTAGGCTATAACCCGGTATTGATAAGCTGTTACGGATGTCTTATTACTCATATGGTGGTTTTGGAGGATTTGGAGCATTCCCCCCGATCATAAAAAACCTTCTCATCATTAACGGGCTCGTGTTCCTTAGTCAGCTAATTGCTTATGAGCCGTTGGTTTTATGGTTTGGATTGTGGCCATTATCCTCTGGGTTTCAGGTCCATCAGCTAGTGAGCTATAGTTTTCTGCATGGTGGATGGGGACACCTCTTCTTCAATATGTTTGCGCTCTGGATGTTCGGTGCGCAAATTGAGAATACATGGGGATCCCGACGTTTTTTGATTTACTACGGAGTTTGTGTAATTGGAGCTGCTCTTGCGCAGCTTGCGGTCGCTGCCGCTACGGGAATGAACTATGTCACCATCGGCGCATCCGGCGGAGTATTTGGAATCCTTCTAGCATTCGGGCTGATGTTCCCGGAGCAGCGCATCATGTTGATTTTCCCGCCAATTCCCATGAAAGCCAAATTCTTTGTGATCGGATATGGTGTTTTGGAATTCTTTCTTGCAACGTCCGGCACGCAGCCAGGAGTGGCAAATTGGGCCCACTTGGCCGGGATGGCCACAGGGTTCTTATTGATCACCTATTGGCACGGTGGACTCCCTTTTAGGTCGGGAAAGTCAGATGATTACTATTGATACGGCGTGAGGGCGTACGAGGCAAGTACGGATGCTAAGGGCAGTTCGCGAAACCTCTAGGTCGTAGATTGGGCATCCTCTTCAGGCTCCCATGCTTCAATCGCTTCTAGGACCGTGTCTACGATCTTGGATTCTGGTACTGTGCCAACGACCTTGCCTTGCTTAAACAGGTGTGCTCGTCCGCGGCCGAGTGAAATGCCAAGGTCCGCTCCCTGTGCTTCTCCGGGGCCATTCACAGCGCATCCCATCAATGCTACTGTCACATCCTTTTCGAATTTGCGGGCATTCACGGCCGTTTCAACTTCCTCAACAATAGAGAACAGGTCTCCATTCAGCCGACCACAGGTGGGACATGCGATAATGTTTACCCCAGGACGTCCAATTCGGAGTGATTTGAGGATCGTATGGGCAGTTTCGACTTCCTTGACGGAATCAGTTGCCAGTGAGACACGGATCGTATCCCCGATACCGTCTGCCAATAATGCACCAATCCCAATCGAACTCTTGATGGTACCCACCTTGAATGAACCAGATTCCGTGACTCCCAGGTGAAGGGGAAAGTCGGTTCGTTCCGCAAGAAGCCGGTAGGCTTGGATCATAAAGAAAACATCGGAGTGTTTCACAGAGATTACAATGTCCTCGAACCCGTGCCGTGAACAAATTTCAACGTGGCGCAGAGCACTCTCCAGGAGCGCTTCTGGTTGGGGGTAGCCATATTTATCAAGAATGTCACGCTCTAGTGAGCCGCTGTTTACACCGATACGAATTGGTAGGCCCGCCTCCTTGGCTGCTAGAAGAACTTCACGTTCCCATTCTTGCTTCCCAATATTGCCCGGGTTGATTCTGACTTTTGCAACCCCCGCTTCAATCGCCTTCAAGGCGTAGGTATGATTAAAGTGAATATCGGCTACGATAGGGACAGTGGATCCCTGTACGATGTCACGAAGTGCATCAGCATCTTCTGGTCGTGGTACAGCAACACGAACGATATCGGCCCCGGCTTCTGCCAGTTGGGCGATCTCATGAAGGGTTTCTTCAACTTTATGAGTCTTGGATACGGTCATGGACTGCACCGCAATCGGTGCATGACCACCAATCTGGACCGGTCCTACCTGTACAGGGCGAGAATCTCTTCTGGGTCGTTGCATTCAAGATTACACTTGTGACGAATACTTTTACGGTTAACACAGGGCATTTGTGCTCACAACAAGAATGATCCCTGAGCATATCCTGATAGTCTTGCAGGAGTTCGAGTAGAGTCAGATTATTTGTAAGCTAACTAATCCCTAAATATAGCTTTGTAGAGACAGTATTGTGCAACTCTATTTTAATTCACGCGTCATACACGCCCCACCACATCCACAAATTTGCATTGATAGATGACAACATCGGGCAGTCTGCTACAGAGAGTCCTCCTTATCGTGATTGTTTTACCCTTCAGTGCCTATGCTCAGCAAGATTCATTCAAAGCAGTGAATATTGACAGCTCGAAGGTTCAGATCAAAACCAGTGATCCTGCGAATTCAACTGCAACCTGTACGGTCAGTGATGAACCGATTCTTGTTATTGGGGATAACGAAGAAGATGAATATCAGATATTCTCCTCTATCCGTGGTACAGGGCGTCTTTCGGATGGATCGATCGCTGTAGCTGATCGCACATCTGCTGAAATTCGCATCTTTGATGAGGCCGGTCAGCATCTTAGGTCTATGGGAAGACGTGGGAATGGGCCTGGTGAATTCAAGAATCCGTTCATTCTATGGGTCGCCGAAGGAGATACAATCTGGGTCGGGGATTACCGTCCATGGCGCTACAAATTATTCACATCCAAAGGTGATTTCATTCGACAGGTAAGCCTCGAGCCGGAATACCTGAATCCTTCCAGTGCTGGTGGAGGGGTGCTTGATAATGGATTTACGGTAAATACGATTCGTAAGGGCGTCAGGGGGGCAGATTTCACGGTTGACGATACATTGATCGTCGAGGTTCACGATCCCAGAGGCACGCTTAAAGGAAGTCTAGTCAGAATGCCCAATCGACCTGCTCGCCCGCTTCGCGAAGGGGCGCTCTTTATGGTGTCTCCTCTATTCTCTTCATGGGCAATGGTTGACGCCAGAGGAGAAACCATTGCGCTGGCACACGGGAGCAAGCCGGAGGTGCAGATTCTGGATAGTAATCTCAATCTGAAGACGATTATTCGCTGGATTGATCCACCTCGGGAGGTGAAGCGTAATGATATCCGTGCTTCGCGTCAGAATTATCGGAATGCCCGAGACCCTTCACGGTGGGGTGAAAGCGACGATGATATGGTGAGCCGGGATCGCCCGGTAGCAGATTTTTTCCCAGCCTTATCCAGGGTTGAGGTAGGCCGTGATGGCTGGATTTGGGTACGGAAATACAACCGACCTGGAGAAGATGGTGGATGGCTCGCATTTAATGGGGATGGGGAGTTCGTTTGTCATATGGCGACACTTCCCGGTTCGCCTGATGAATTTGGTGAGGACTACGTACTTTTGCTTGGCGAGTCCGAATCCGGTGCTGAAACCGTTCAACTGCACCGCCTCTCGAGACCTTTCTAGATGGGTCGTATCGAAATGAAGTTTGGTTTTTTCAGAGGTAGATATTGATTGAGTAGGCTACCGCTTAACAACGCGACGTACATACAAGAAAGATGTCTGGGGAACCACAGGAAGGAGCCGAATGTCAGAGTGGATGCCGGAGGATTTGGTTGCAGGTAATCCTTAGTGAAGTGGCTTGAAGCATGATTCCCTACAAATACGTACAGTGGGATGAAGTAAAACATGGTGGAAAGCCCACTACGTTTGAACAACTGTTTGATCTTTTTCAGCAACTGCTTCAGTTTACAGCTGGCGATGCCACAGAAGCACTGAACTGGCTCACACAACTGGATCAACGCTATAATCTTACCGATTCACAATCCGGGATTGGGGACTTTATCGAAGAGCTTAAATCAAGGGGGTATCTTCGAGAGGACGGGCAGGGATCCCTACAATTAACGGCTAAGACTGAACGCAGTCTGCGGGATCGTTCCCTAGAGGAGATTTTCCGGCAACTCCGCAAAGCTGGTAAAGGCCAACATCGGACCCCATACGAGGGTATTGGGGACGAGCGTTTACCCGAAACAAGACCTTGGCGGTTTGGGGATGATCCACATCTTTTGAATGTGACGGATACACTCTCAAACTCGTATCGGCGTGGTGGGATTGACGACTGGTCGTTACTGGAAGAAGATTATGCAGTTCACGAGACCGATCATCAGTCGAATCAGTCGACAGTGCTGATGATTGACCTGAGCCACTCGATGATCCTGTATGGAGAGGATCGCATTACTCCTGCCCGTAAAACGGCAATGGCTTTAGCAGAACTGATCCTGCGCCGCTATGCAAAGGATACGCTGGATATCGTTGCATTTGGAGATGATGCATGGGAGGTATCCATCAAGGATTTACCGTACCTGCAGGTGGGACCTTATCACACGAATACGCACGCCGGGCTTCGCCGTGCACGCGAAATTCTCCGCCGACGAAAAAACCGGAATAAGCAGATATTCATGATTACCGATGGGAAGCCGAGTTGTCATTTTGAACGGGGAAAGCTTTACAAGAATGTATTCGGATTGGATCGCAAAATTGTGAACAAGGTGCTGGATGAGGCCGTCATTTGCCGCCGGGAGGGAATCACGATTACAACCTTTATGATTGCAAGAGATCCATACCTGCAGGGATTTGTCCGTCAGCTCACGGATGCAAACCATGGACGGGCATACTATGCAGACCTAGATAATCTGGGAGAGTTTCTGTTTGAAGATTATGTGCGCAACCGGCGCAAGTATCTGCATTAGGAGAACTGAGTATTGTGAAATCGCCGATTCCACCCAAAAAGAGCCTAGGGCAGCATTTCCTGAACGATCCCAATACTGCCCGTCGTATTGTTGGAGCGCTGGAAGCACCAGCGGATGCACATGTAGTGGAGATTGGTCCAGGTGTCGGTGCTCTGACGGGGCTTCTACATGGACGCTTTGAAAATTTTGAAGCGATTGAAGTAGATTCACGGGCAGTCACACATCTTCGTGAATGTTATCCAGACTTAAATATGCGGCAGGCGGATGTACTTGAAATGGATTGGCGGAGTCTCGGTGATCTACCGTTACACATCATCGGCAACTTGCCCTACAACATTACCAGTCCCATTCTATTCGGGCTATTGGCTGCGTATGATGTCATGAGTCAGGCGGTTTTGATGGTTCAAAGAGAGGTCGCTGAACGAATCGTGGCACAGCCCCGCACCAAGGCGTATGGAATTCCAAGCGTATTTGCGCAGCTATATGCCCGTCCGAGTATATTATTCAAGGTCAGCCGCAATGTATTTGAACCCAAGCCAGCTGTGGAGAGCGTGGTAATTCGGCTTGATTTTGAAGGGGTAGAAGCCCCGGATGTAGACTCGGGGCTACTGCATGCGGTGGTTCGTGCAGGGTTTGGGATGCGGCGGAAGGTACTTCGAAATAGTCTTCAGAAGTGGGCTGCTGATATCCCGGATCGCTGGAGGCGGTGTCGCGCAGAAGAATTGTCCCCTGCTGATTATGTGATGCTTGCACGTTATTTTCAAGATCGTTCGCAAATCATTCGAGATTCTTTAGACAACCAGTAATTGAATGTCTACTCTCAGTGCCAGATTAAATGAAAATTCAGCTCCCAGAGAGCTGGACGAGGTAATCGCCCAGGAAGTAGAGTTGCGGCTTGAGGAAAATGATTTTGCGGCTGCACTAGATTTGTTGCAGCAACTGCACCCAGCCGATATCGCACGACTCGTTACGGAGCTAGGGCGCGATCATGCGGCATCTCTCACTCTTGCGCTCCCAACCATAACAGGTGCAAACGTGCTGGCGGAGTTGGATGAGGCGTTTTGTGCAGATCTACTCTCGGAGGTTTCGACTGAGCGCATTACCGCCCTTCTCAATGAATTGGAATCCGACGATGCGGCGGATGTTCTTAGCAACTTGGATGAAACTGTACGTCAGAGGGTTCTCCGGGTTTTAGAGGATCGTGAGTCCGTCAAGGGGCTTCTCGAATACGGAGAGGAGACAGCAGGTGGTATCATGGCCACCGAAGTTGTTTCAGTTCTAGCAAATTGGACCGTTGCAGAGGCTACGGAAGAAATCCGCCGGAATGCGGAGAATACGCAGGACCTGTACGTAGTTTTCGTGATTGACGAGGCAAGAAAACTAAAAGGATTCGTGACGATTCGTCGTCTGTTATTATCCCCGTCGGATGCGGTGATTGGTGATGTGATGCGAACAGATATTCGTTACGTGACAGCAGAGGTCGATCAGGAAGAAGTCGTTAGGATAATGGAAAGGTATGATCTGGTTTCCTTAGCGGTCGTAGACGATAATCAGCGCTTGATAGGGCACGTAACGATTGATGATGCGGTTGATGTCATTCGTGAGGAGGCTGAAGAAGATTATCTGCGGCTTAGTGGCATCACTGGCGATGAAGATCGAACAGATACCGTGTTCAGCATCACCCGTGGTCGCCTGCCTTGGCTACTGTTAGGTATGGTTGGGGCCGTATTTGCAGGGAGCGTCATTGGCGTATATGAAGAAAATATTCGGCGTGCTTCGGTGCTCGCGGCATTCATTCCTGTCGTGATGGCTATGGCGGGAAATGCTGGCATTCAAAGTTCAGCAATCATTGTTCAGGGATTGGCGTCGGGAGAAGTATGGTCGGTCAATATGCTCCGGCGCATGGGCAAAGAAGTCTATGTAGCCATAGCCAATGGACTGGCCTTGGCCGCGGTTATGATCGTGGCAGTGTTAGTTGTATTTGGCTGGATGGCAAGTATGTGGCCATCTTTCGTTATTCAAGCTCCGGACCCCTGGCGTCTGGCTGCAACGGCAGGGTTATCGCTTTTTGTCGTGGTCATTCTTGCAGCGGTCATTGGGGCAACAATTCCGCTGATGCTGGACCGGATCGGAGTTGATCCAGCCCTGGCCACAGGCCCCTTTATTACCACAAGTAATGATATAATCGGGCTCTTGGTGTTCTTTATGTTGGCAGCAGTTCTTTATCTGCCGTTCATATGACCCAGAGCCTTCTCACGCTTTGAGGAATCTGGCTCTCGGCCCGTTTCGAATCCGTGGTGCTAAGCTCACAAAGCAGGTGGAATTAACCGAAGATCAATTCCTGAACTCGCTGGTCTTTGGCACTCACCTCGTCAAGCATCGCTGCCTTATAGTCGAGAAAACGCTTTTGAAGTGTGGCATTCGAAGTGGCAAGGATCTGAACGGCCAGGAGAGCTGCATTTTTTGAGCCGTCAATCGCAAGGGCGGCCACGGGGATTCCACTTGGCATCTGGACGGTAGCCAGGAGGGCATCAAGTCCCTTGAGTGCACCCGAATTAATCGGAACACCAAGTACGGGCAGGGGCGTATTGGCAGCGAGAACTCCCGCAAGATGGGCCGCTACACCTGCACCGGCAATCAATACCTTGATTCCACGGGTATGTGCGGTCGTTGCATATTCGTGCGCACGATCAGGTGTGCGATGGGCACTCATTACACGTATTTCGAAGGGGATGTCGAATGATTCCAGAATATCTGTTGCTTTACGCATGACGGGAAGATCAGAATCACTTCCCATCAAGATCCCTACCAGAGGGGAGGTTATAGAGGACATGACAATGGTTTAAGAAAGTAGATTAGTTCGGAAAATTTTTTCAAGCGTGACTTCGTCGGGCACAAGTACCTCGCGGGCTTTGCCCCCGGCAAAGGATCCAACGATTCCAGCCTGTTCAAGTTGATCAATAATACGGGCAGCCCGCGTATAGCCAATAGACAGTTTACGTTGAATCAGCGACACGGAGCCTTGTTGGTTACGCACAATGATTCTTGCTGCTTCTTCAAAGAGCTCATCCGTGGCCCCATTTCCAGATGATTGATCTGAGGAGGACAAAAGAGGTTCGTCCTCAACTTTCGGCAGTTGATAGGGGCCTGGCCCTGGCTGTTGCTGGATGTAGTGCATGAGGCGGTCAATTTCTTTGACCGAAACAAAGGGGCCTTGCAATCGCAGAACTTTACTGCCTTTCATATACAACATGTCCCCGTTGCCAACCAGCTGTTCTGCCCCGTTTTGATCAAGGATGGTACGTGCGTCAACCTTGGAGGCGACCTGGAATGCAAGCCTTGCGGGAAAGTTTGCCTTTATGAGACCGGTAATCACATCAACAGAAGGGCGCTGCGTTGCAAGGATCAGGTGGATCCCCACGGCGCGGGCCATCTGTGCCAACCTTGCAATGGGAGCCTCAACATCCTTACCCGCTGTCATCATAAGGTCAGCCAACTCATCAATAATGATGATAATGTAGGGGAGGTGTTTATGTCCATCGTTCACATCAAGCTCCCCTTCGGCGAGACGGATATTGTAATCCTTGACTCCACGGACCCTAGCTTCTTTCAGGAGGTCATAGCGGATACTCATTTCACGCTCACAGGCTCGAAGGATATCGAGGGCATCTGAAATTTCAGTAATGATCGCTTCGGTTCCATCCTCTGGAATAGCAAGGAAATGTCGCTCAAGCCCTTTGTACTGCTGAAGTTCAATCTTTTTTGGATCCACCATGACAAATTTCAAGTCGGATGGATCGCATGCATATAAAAGGCCAGTAATCAGGGTATTCAGGCCAACAGATTTTCCAGACCCAGTAGCTCCCGCAATCAGAAGGTGCGGCATTGTTGCCAGGTCCTCTATAAAAATCTCACCTTCAATGGTCTTACCTAGAACGACAGGCAACTCCATCTCTGACTCTTGGAAACGAGTTGTATTCAGCACGGACTGGACCCGTACGAGTTCCCGGCGGCTATTGGGAATTTCGACGCCCACCGCAGATTTCCCCGGGATAGGGATAATCATCCGAATCCCCTGCGCAGCCATGACCATTGCTAGGTCGTCTTCTAGTGACTTAATTCGGCTCACCTTCACACCCGGTGCGGGGGTGAGTTCATAAAGCGTGACCGTAGGTCCCACTTTAGCATTTACGGCAATAATTTCAATCTTGTAGCGGGCGAGCTTTTCAACGAGCTTCGTCTTATTCTCCTCTAGTTCATCGTAATCAATCTCTTGCTCAGTTTGCAAAGGTGCATCCAGAAGACCGAAATGGGGGAATTTATACTTGTGTCCCCCCTCTATTTTCGTGCGTCGAGGCCGAGAACTGTGTCCTGCCCGCTCTGTGATCTGTCCGGTAACACTCAACTCCAGTTCGGCATTCTCTTCTGTGGATAGTTGTTGCGGTGTGGCATTAGGGTCTTCGACAGGCTCCGAGTCGCTCTCCTGATTATCTGGGGAGGATTCAGTTGAAGATTGGATTTTCTTATCTAGACTCTCCAAGGTGGATCGCAGGCGGGCTTTTTCTGATTCCCCGGTCTTCGGTGTTGTCTTATCTTTTTGCCTGTGCTCACGAATAGCTTTTGGAATAGCTTTCCAAAGTCGTTCCGCACGATCCAGCCAGTGCTGAATATCCTGATCAATCACCAGCAGCACTCCAATGATTAGGAAGGCACCGAGAATGATCCACGATCCCAGCCAGCCCAGAACACTGTTCAACCAGCTGGCTGCTAAATGGCCATATTGACCTGCCCATATTTCCAAACCAAGGTCCGGATCTGATAGATGGATACGCCCAAGAAGGGTGCCCAGAAGACCGACCATCCAAATCAAATGTATGGTCGGAAGCACGAGACTTCCCAAGGGACGTTTCCTCAAGATCAGATAGCCGTAGAAGAATACGAGAAGAATCAGCAGCAGGGAAACATATCCAAAGAACGAAGGAACGATCACATATGCGAGCCACGCACCGATCGGACCGACAGCGTTATTGAGGGGTATCGTTTCGACAGGAAAAAGTAACTCGAGGAAGGATTTGCCTTGAATCAGGGCATTGTCTGATGCCGAATAGGTGACCCCGCTGGCTCCGAGGAGGATTCCTACGAGTAAAATGAGTATACCTAGAACCTCTTTTTTGCGTCCAATGCGAGGACCGGCTTTGGGTTTAGGTGGAGTTACATCACTCCGTCTCCGGTTAGTCTTGGGAGTAGCCATTAAAGAGCAGCAGGGTGATTCATTGGCTTAGGCGATTGCGCTAAAATAGCGATTTCTTGCTGGAAGATGATCATTGCAGGCGAAATATACTTGGGGTAGATTTTAGACTCTCTCGGTTAGAGTAACAGGTTCTAAGATGATTTGAGTGGGATCTGAAAAATCGTAAGATCAGGGGAAGAATCTTCTCGTCTCTGGGATAAGGTTGTAATCTCCGGGCTTGCATGGGCAAAATCATCGCAAAATCAGATAGTCGGCGCAGTATTCCTAAAGTTATAAGGCTTTTTGGCTTGAACGGTTTCTACGGAAGCTGCTCTGGAGAATTCGATAGATCTCTGTTTCTGTTACCTGAGAAACCGACGATAGATCACCACCATATTGCGAAGATCCACGAGTGTATCAGGACCTATCATTGCCTGCCGCGCCCTTAGCAATCGCTTGATCCATTTCCTCAAGCGAAACAGATTTTTGAGCTGCCCGCCGCAATACACCATTCAGGTTCTTAACCGAATGTATCCTAGGGAGTATCGCATAATTCCCGTTTTCCATCCTAATGAAATTGACGCGGTCACCGGGTCTGAGCCCCAAGGCGATCAATATTTCTGTCGGCAGGATAACCTGGCCATCTGATGAGACAGTCGTAGTGATCATGGCCCTACTAACTTGTGATAATGACAATAGAGGTCTAGGAGACTGAATCTGAAATATTCTCTGGTATAGTGTGTCATTAACTTACGTATAGTAGGTTTTGATGGATTTCAGAATCTGGTCCATGGGTTTAGTCCGTTTAAACGGCTTCTTTGTCATGTTTTTATAGCATGACAGTATCCTCCGAGAATCCAGTGTGATTGGAATACGATCCAGCTCAGGACTTGTGCCGGAGGCCACACGGTCTTTGGATTGATGAGTGGGTGAGACCAGCTTGCGGGTTGAGTGGGTAAGAGAATTTCTGGGATTGCTAATGGACGCCATCGAAAAGGTCTATGCAACAGGAATCAGGATCAGCCCATAGGTATCCAAACTGATCGGACATCTATTCGGTTGGTGTCTCGAATTTCCTCGGAAAGTCCACGGCATGGGGTATCCATGGATAGACACTAGTTACGCCGATTTACGGTAAAAAGGGAATGGATGTACGGATGCAGATAATGTTCGAGATCGAACACGAACCCCTAACTCATGGCCCGGTGTCGTGAATCCGGGGGTATTTTGTACATACGCGAACGCAATGCCACAGCCAAGAGTAGGGGATTGAGATCCACTGGTTACTACCCCAATCGGTTCACCGGATGAAGCGACAACTTGGTAGCCTGGTCGAGGGATCCCCCGTTCGTTCATGATGAGTCCAATCAGCTTGCGCTTGGGGCCGTTGGCCTTGATCTCCTTCAGCGCCTCCTGCCCGATAAACTTCTCTTTATTCAATTTGGTAACCCAGCCCAGTCGCGCCTCGTAAGGATTCGTCGTTTCAGACAGATCATTTCCGTAGAGACAAAATCCCGCCTCCATTCGGAGTGTATCCCGGGCTCCAAGCCCTGCCGGACGGAGGTCGTGATCCTTGCCTGCTTCCATGATTGCATCCCAAAGGGCACAGGCATTTTCGGATTCCACATAAAATTCAAGGCCGATATCTCCGGTATAACCTGTTCGGGAGATAATCACTTTGTTGAACCCCATGAAATCTCCTGGAGAAGGCTTTAGGAAACGATAGCTTTGCAACTGCTGAATCTCATCTCCAACAAGTTTGGTCGCTATGTCCAAGGAGCTGGGCCCCTGTAGTGCTAACAGGGCCATTTGCTCGGACACATCGTACAGATCTGCTTTCATAGGATTATTTGCCTGCATCCATTCAAAATCCTTCGCTGTGTTGGCGGCATTGACCACGAGCATAAATGCCTCCGTATTCACTCTGTATACGAGAAGATCATCAAGGATACCACCGGTTTCGTTGCACATCAAAGTATAGACGGCCTGCCCGATATCAATCCGGGAAATATCATTAGTGATCAATTGCTGCACGAACTCCTTCGCATTCGGCCCCATCGCAAAGATTTCGCCCATATGGCTCACATCGAAAAGCCCGGCAGATTCTCGAACCGCCATATGCTCTTGCAGAATACTGGTGTATTGCAGCGGCATACGGTAACCTGCAAAGTCAACCATACGTGCCCCCAGGGCAACATGGGTTTCGTCGAGTGGGGTGGTCAGAATCATGGATATCAATTATTGAAGTCTGTGAGCTCTACATCCTTGTGCCTTTAACGCAACCACGGCCGCATCGGCTGCGTGTTCATCTTCCAGGCTGATTCTGAATGCTCCCCCGGATCCTTCGCGAATTTTGAGTAATTCAATGTCCTTGATGCTGATTCCCTGGCTAAATAGTGTTCCTGTGATGTGTGCCAAGACCCCTGGCTGATCTTTTGCATACACGAAAACATCACTCAGGGGGCGCAAAAACCCTTTAGAATCCCGTGGTATTTCTTCCCGTACTGCACGTGCTTTCTCAAAGATCGGCTCCAATTCCTGGACATTTCCTCCCTCACGGAGTTGTTCCTGAATATAGGTCAACGTATCGATCATCGAATTCAGGGCTAGGTCTACATCTGATCGATTTGCGTCAAGCACCGCGGACCACATTCTGAACGAAGAAGAAGCAATCCGTGTCATATCCCTGAATCCACCAGCGGCTAACTGGAGTGTGATCGAATTCGTTTGGTTTTGATCTGCTGCAATATTTACCAAGGCAGTGGCAAGCAGTTGTGGCAGGTGGCTGACACAGGCTACAATACGATCATGCTGGCGTGCATCCAGCGTTAATACCCGAGCTCCAGTACCTTCGACCAAGCCGGTAAGGGCGGGGAAGTATTTTGAATCCTCCAGTCCATTGGGGCAAAGGATGTAAAGGGCATTTTCAAAGAGGAACGCATCTGCTCCATCCAACCCGCTTCGTTCAGACCCGGTCATCGGATGTCCCCCAATAAAGCAGATATTATCGGGCAGAAGGGTGCTTGCCTGGTTAATGACTGGTTGCTTTACAGAGCCTACATCCGTCACAAACGTGTTGGGTTTCAGATGTGGGGCGATTGACCTCATCACCGGTGCCATCGCATCCAGTGGTACAGCCAGAAATACGGCATCCGCCCCACACACGGCATCGCTCAGCGATGTAGGTGCACGGCTGATCACTCCTCGTTGAACTGCCTGTTTGAGGACATCAGGCCTGTCATAGCCAGTGACGTGCAACCCGGGTAATCGCTCCTTCCAAGCCAGAGCAAGCGATCCGCCAACCACGCCGATGCCAATGATGGCAACGCGTTCAACCATTCAATATCCAGGACCCTATTTGGCTGCTCCTTCTATTTGAGTCTCTTCTGTTTCAGAGGCAGCGGCCTTTTTCTTTTTCGAAACTTTCTTTTTTGAAATTTCTAGGGAAAGTTTCTCCGCGTCAGAAGAATGACTCACGACAATCCGATCCCCTTCCCCTAGTCCTTTACTCAGGATGGCTTCTGCCAGCGGATCCTCCAAGTATTGCTGTAATGCGCGCTTAAGTGGTCGAGCACCGAACTTGGCATCATAGCCCCAATCCACCAGGAAGTTCTTGGCCGATTCCTCCACATCAACGGTGATACCAAGCCCCTTTGCCCGATCGAGAAGTTCTTCCGACAGCAGGTCAATGATCTGATGAATATGGGACTTCTCCAGGGAATGGAAGACAATTACGTCGTCAACCCTGTTTAAAAACTCTGGGTTAAACACATTTTTCAGCTCGGCCTCCACCTTCGTTTTCATTGCCTTGTAGTCAAAGACCTCGTTACTCTGAGAGAATCCCAATCCAGAACTGGCATTCCGGATCCCTCGTGCACCGATGTTGCTGGTCATAATGATTACGGTATTCCGGAAGTCGATCCGGCGACCACTCCCATCCGTCAGAATCCCATCATCAAGTACCTGTAAAAGAATGTTGAACACGTCAGGGTGTGCTTTTTCAATCTCGTCCAGAAGAACGACGGAGAACGGTTTACGACGGACTTTTTCGGTCAGTTGTCCCCCTTCGTCGTAACCAACGTATCCGGGAGGAGCACCGACTAAGCGGCTCACGGAAAATTTCTCCATGTACTCGCTCATATCAACACGGACCAGCGAATCAATACTGTCGAACAGGTACTCGGTGAGTACTTTTGCCAATTCTGTTTTTCCAACGCCGGTAGGCCCAAGGAAGATAAAGGACCCAATGGGCCGGCTGGGGTCTTTCAGTCCAGCACGTGTACGGCGGATGGCTCTCGAGAGCTTTCCAATCGGTTCATCCTGTCCAATCACTCGCGCCCGAAGCGCATCCTCCATCCCGAGCAATTTTTTCTGTTCCGGCTCGGTCATTCGTTCGAGCGGGATACCGGTCATCATGGACACGGTCGTCGTGATATCCTCAGCAGTAACGGCATGGCGCTTATCTTCCGATTGACTTTTCCACTCTTGCTTCGCTTCATCAAGCTGTTCTCGGAGCTTTTCCTCAATGTCTCTTAACCGTGCGGCTTCCTCGAACTTTTGTCGCTTTACGACTGCATTTTTATTGTTCCGTGTCTCCTCAATCTGCGTCTCAAGCTGAAGTATATTTTCGGGCACATGAATATTCCCCAAATGGACGCGTGCACCGGCTTCATCGATAATATCAATTGCTTTATCGGGAAGATGGCGATCCGTAATGTAGCGTTCTGAGAGGGTTACAGCCAGCTCTACGGCATCTTCATCATAGACAACGCCATGATGGTCTTCATAGCGGTCTTTGGTTTGGAGTAGAATTTCGAGGGTTTCCTCGGGTGTCGTGGGATCCACAACAATTTTTTGGAACCGCCGATCCAGAGCCCCATCCTTCTCGATATGCTGTCGGTACTCATCCAATGTCGTTGCCCCGATGCATTGCAGTTCTCCACGGGCCAAGGCTGGCTTGAACATATTGGATGCATCAAGGGAGCCGGATGCACTTCCAGCCCCTACAATCGTGTGGATCTCATCAATAAAGAGGACCACTTCCGGGGATTTTTCCAGTTCGTTCATCACCGCCTTGAGGCGTTCTTCAAACTGGCCACGATACTTGGTTCCTGCGACCAATGCGGCAATATCGAGGGTTACGATACGTTTTTCGTGGAGTACACGAGAAACCTTACGCTGGATAATCCGCATGGCCAGTCCTTCGGCGATAGCTGTTTTTCCGACACCTGGTTCGCCAATTAAGACCGGATTATTTTTTTTGCGGCGGCTGAGTACTTGCGCCACACGTTCAATCTCTCTGTGGCGACCGATCACAGGATCCAGTTGCCCCTTGTCTGCTAAGCGGGTCAGGTCACGACCAAAATTGTCCAGTACAGGAGTTTTTGTTTTTTCCTGTTGCTGGCCTTGTCGACTACGGCCGCCCGCGAGCCGGCCCTTGCGGGGATTATTTTTGCTTGCGGGAGTTGGTCTCCCAGTGAGGATGGTGTCCAACTCGGCCCGCATAGACTCGTAGGTGACCGAGAATGAATCACGCAGAATCTGGGCGGCAATATTGTCATCATCACGAAGCAGGCTCAATAGTAGGTGCTCCGTACCAATCACATCCGATTTATAAAGCTTTGCTTCCAGGTAGGTGATGCGTAGAACCTTTTCTGCCTGCTTCGTCAACGGAAGGTTCCCAATGGTGAGTGTACCCCCACCGGCACGTACGGTGGTCTCAATCACTTTTTTGAGTTTCTGCAGGTTGCAGCCGAGATTGCGAAGAACACGGACGGCTACCCCTTCTCCTTCACGCACAATGCCAAGTAACAGATGCTCGGTTCCTATGTAGTCATGACCAAGCCGGATCGCCTCATCACGGCTGTATGAGATCACATCGCGGACGCGGTTGGAAAAGTTACTATGGCTATCCATAGGTGGCGGCTTTAGGCTGCAAAGCTTGATCCGCAGCCACATGTTTGTGTGGCATTTGGATTCTCGAATATAAAGCCTCGTGCATCAAGGCCTGCATGATAGTCAATCGTTGTTCCTAAAAGATACAGTCCCTGTCGCTTATCAATGTACAATACAATTCCATCAGTATTGAAGGTCAGGTCATGTTCGCGCAGTTTGTCAAACCCCAGGATGTAGCTCATTCCACTACATCCACCACCGCGAACCCCAACCCGGAGTCCGTATCCCTCGGGGATCGTCTTATCCGTCAAAATCCTGCGTACCTCCTCGGAAGCGCGCGGACTTAAGGTCACCGGAGATGCGGGTGCGTCCATGGTTGAGTTATTTTGATACGCGACACTGCCTATACCCCGGCTGTGCGAGGCTGTTCCGTCTTAGGGAGTAATTTTTTGGTCAAGGTGACGGATCATGACACGAGTCATCAGTTCTACAGAATCGGCCAGTGCCTGCTCATCAATGTCGAAATGAGCATCATGCAGAGGATAGCTGGTTGACTTGCTGCTACGTGTCCCAACCCGGATCAACATTCCTGGAACATGTTTCAGGTAATTTGCAAAATCTTCTGCCCCCATACTGGGTACGCAGATGCCGAGAGCCGCACTTTCGTCAAACAATTCCTGAATACAGGCGCGCACATTTTTGCCCATGGCGGGGTTGTTGATCACTGCGGGGAGTCCTTCTACGCGAATGAATTTGATGTCAACTCCATGTATCTCTGCAAAATTTTCTGCGGTACGCCTCATATAGTCCAGTAAAAAAATGCGATCTGGATCATGGAGGCATCGAAGTGCTCCCTCAAACCATGCTTCATTTGGAATGACATTGTGGGCCATCCCACCTCCAATCATACACACGGTAAATACAGATGGATTGCGTGAGTCCGTGACCCGTCCGATATACTGGTAGTACTGGGACAGTAGTTGGCTTGCAATCCAGATGGTATCCTTGACTTTGTGAGGTCGAGCCGAGTGTCCGGTACTTCGAGTATGGACCTCAACCCGAATGCGTTCGGAGGAAGCGGTGACCTGTCCTTCGGGGATCCCAAACTGTCCAATGTCCAGTGTTGGGTCTACATGCACACAATAAAGTGCTTCCAGCGGGTCACATACACCTGCCTTGATCATGGGAACCGAGCCACTCGGGTTGCCTTCCTCATTCGGTTGAAAAAAAATGCGAACCCGGCCATTTAAACGGGATCGGAGTCGGTGAAGGTTAAGTGCAAGCCCGATGCCAACGGCGGTATGCGCATCATGCCCACAGGCATGCGTAGCCCCTGCATTCCTTGAAGCGTAGTCAGTTTTTTTCGCATCCTGCAGCTTCAATGCATCAATGTCGCACCGAAAGCCGATATGAGGACCAGGGCGTGGGCCATCAATATCCACGAATAATCCTGTCTTGGCATGGGGCCCGGAAACGGTGAGTCCGAGGCTTTCCAAGTGACTCCGGATCAGGCGGCTCGTAGCAAATTCCTGATAGCCAACTTCCGGGTTACGGTGCAGATGCCGACGCAGGTTGATCAGATAATCAACAAAATCATCGGGGAGGGGGCCGTTACGCAGGGGTGCGGAAAAGCGATATGGTGCAGGAACAGCATCATATACAGACATGCCCAAAGCGAAAATGATTGTTTGCTGGTTGCGAAAGATACGGCTTTAACGCAGTACTTCAGCAGACGATACAAGAGGTACGGTATGTAATTCCTCGTCCATAAGCCAGCGAAATATACAGGGCACCGAGCACTGCATGCCCATTATGGTTACTCAGGCAGGAATTTGCAAATAGAACCAAGTCCAAAAGCAGCAACCATCGAGCATCACCGGCCGATATCCGCCTCTCCTAAATGAAGCGAGTGCAGGATATTCAGGTAACTGTCGTAGCGTGCATCGCTGATTTTCTGCCTCCCGTGCGCATCCTTCACTCCACAGTTCGGCTCATGGTCATGTGTGCAAGCGGAATAATGGCACTTGTCGAGGTGGGGCTTCAAGTCAGGGAAGTAATGTGCCAACTCCCAAGGCTCAATATCCAGTAAACCAAATTCACGTATGCCTGGTGTATCTGCAACACTTCCACCTCCAGATAGGGGGTACAGTGCAGTATGTGCAGTGGTATGGCGGCCTTTATTCGTTTTCTGACTGACGGAGTCCACAGGGACATTGATCCCTGGATCAATCGAATTCAAGAGGGAGGATTTCCCAACTCCCGAAGGTCCCAATAAGACACTGATCTTACCCGAGAACCGGCTGCGAAGCAGGTTCAGTTTTTTCCGTTTTTTTACGCTGGTGAGGATTGTCTGATATCCCAGTTGGATGTAGCGTGTACGGAGCTTTTTCACAGTGGACAAAAGCTGTGAGTAGGCCAGATCTATTTTATTGATGATCAGACCTGCCGGAATATCCTGTGCTTCACAGGCAACCAGTAAACGATCAATCAACCCGGGATTCAGTGGGGGCTGCTCTGCAGCCTGCACAATCCAGATGTAGTCAACATTGGCGATAAGGATCTGACGTTTACCAATCTTGCGGCCCGCTGCACGTCGATACAGACAGTTATGCCGCTCATCTATTTCGGTGATAAGTCCCGTTCCATCTCCCTGCACCAGAATACTGACATGATCTCCCACCGCGACAGGCTGCGTTTCATCTCCGTGCATCAGCCGCATTCGACCACGAATACGTGAAGGGATGACGCTGGAATCAACCAGAACATCGATCCAGCTTCCTGTGGATCGAATAATTGTACCGGTAGGCATCGCGTCAAGATGTGATGGTTGCAACATGCATGTTAGCACAGTCGTACGAGGGAATAGGCTAATTTACCCCGATCACTCGAAATGGATACGGCACAAGACACAGACCGCAATCAGTTTGCGGAGGCAAAAGAGGCATTCAGCGAGCTGGAACTTGATCAGAAAGCGACATTTCTGGTCACTCAGGCAATGAATACAGCCGTAGAGGCGGTATCTACTCTGGTGGATGTTGTGGCTGAGGAATGTACGGAGCTATTCAGTACCCCAGCGGCAGCCAGCGAAGAGGAAAAAGATTCCTCCACTGACGAACCGGCTTCTTAAGGTGCAGTTGGCTCCTGCGCTATCCCGTTACTGGGGGATGGCGTTGAGAATATCTCTGAAGGATCCTGGATTTGCGTATCGCTCAGGGTAACGTCAAGCACCTGGCTCATGCGGCGCACATAGCTGATATCGAGTCCTTCCAGTAGATCCGATTTGATATCTTTGATATCGTTCTCATTCTTGTCGGGAAGCAGTACGTGCTTAATGCCAGCCCGTTTTGCCGCCAGAACCTTCTCTTTGATCCCACCAACGGGCAGTACGAGACCGCGAAGTGTGATTTCGCCTGTCATGGCGAGATCATGGTTCACTTTCCGTTGTGAGTAGATGGATACGAGTGCGGACAGAAGTGCAACCCCTGCGCTTGGCCCGTCTTTCGATACAGCGCCCGCAGGCACGTGCACATGCACATCGTAGTACTTGAAAGCACTCTGTGGGATTTCCAGTTCTTCTGCACGCGCCTTGACGTAGCTGAGGGCGGCTTTGGCAGATTCCTGCATGATGTCGCCTAGGCTACCAGTCAAGGTAAGTTTACCAGTACCTCGGGAGATGGACGCTTCTACGAACAGGATTTCACCTCCGGTTGGGGTCCAGGCAAGACCGGTAGCGACACCGGGCACCTCTGTCCGTTCGGCGATTTCATTGAAGAATTTACGGGCCCCGAGGTACTCTTCAATATCATCTTTCTCAATATTTAGAGACTTTACTTCTTTCGTTGCCACTTTTTTGGCAACACCACGGGCGACGCCACCAATCGTGCGCTCGAGGTTGCGTACGCCGGACTCTCGCGTATATCCATCAATGATGGAGTATACTGCGGCATCATCAATAGTGAATTGCGTTTCATCCAGCCCATTGCGTTCAACTTGACGGGGAATCAGGTAGCCCTGGGCAATTGCCAGTTTTTCTTCTTGCGTGTACCCGGAAATATTGATGACTTCCATACGATCCCTCAGAGCTGCGGGGATGGTCTGAAGAGAATTTGCCGTTGCAATAAAGAGCACCTTGGAAAGATCATAATCCAGTTCCAGATAATGATCATTGAAAGCATTATTCTGCTCTGGGTCAAGAACTTCAAGAAGTGCGCTGGATGGATCCCCCCGATGGCGATCTCCAACCTTATCAATCTCATCCAACATAAAGACCGGGTTCACAGAGCCCGCCTTCTTGAGTCCCTGCAGAATGCGGCCAGGAAGGGCGCCAATGTAGGTCCGGCGATGTCCGCGGATCTCCGCTTCATCATGCACCCCACCAAGGCTCATTCGAACAAATTTACGGTCCAGTGCACGAGCGATACTCTTGCCCAGGCTCGTCTTTCCAACTCCAGGAGGGCCGTAAAAGCACAGAATAGGAGCCTTCATGTCTCCTTTGAGCTTGAGGACCGCTAAGTATTCGATGATTCGTTTTTTGACCTTCTCGAGTCCGTGGTGATCCTCGTCCAAAATCTTCTCCGCACGTTCAATATCCAGTTGGTCTTCTGTGAACTCCGTCCACGGGAGATCAAGAATCCAATCAATGTAGTTGCGTGTGACCGCATAGTCTGGCAAGGATGGATTTGTGCGTTCAAGCTTTTTCATCTCCTTGTCAAACGTCTTCGTGGCGTGCTCGGGGAGTTGTTTTTCTTCGGCGCGTGCACGCAATGCATCATGTTCATTGGACTCATTTCCTTCCCCCAGCTCATTCTGGATGATTTTCATCTGCTGTCTGAGGAAGAACTCTCGCTGTTGCTGATTCACATCACTCTTCATCCGTGAGCGAAGTTCATCGGAGAGTTGCAGGATCTGAATTTCTTTACTCAGATGCTCAATCAGCAGCCGTCCCCTCTCCCCCAAGGACACTGTTTCCAGCAGCAGCTGTTTTTCCTGAACATCAATCTGCAGATTGGAGGCAATAAAATGGATCAGGAAGGGGAAAGAGTCAATATTTTCGATAGCCTCGATGGCCTCATTAGGAAGATTTGGTGAGAGGTTTACCATCTCACAGGCGGACTCCTTGATTGAATGCATAAGGGCCCGCTCCTCCACATCATTATCAATTCCCCCTTCTTCGTCCAGCACCTCAATACGTGCTTTGAAATAGGGTTTGGATTGCGTGAACTCGTCTACCTTGAATCGCTTCTTGCCCTGAATGATGATGCTCTTTGAGCCATCGGGCATCTTCAGCAATTTCAATATTTTTGCCACAGTACCCACCTCATACAGATCGCTGGGCTCCGGTTCATCCATTTTCCGTTCGCGCTGGGAGATCACGCCCACCAAGTTATTTTCCTTTGCAACCTGGCGTACCAGCTTAATGGATGCCTCACGTCCCACCGTAATCGGTAACATGACTTCGGGGAACAGAACCGTGTTCCGCAGGGCAAGAATAGGTAATTCTTCAGGCACGACCACGGTGTCCTCGTCCTCTTCAATAGCGGAAGAGGGGAGAATGATCTGTTCAGGTGATTCTTCTGAGGATAGCACTTGAGCCCAAGTATTCATGAAGAGTAAAAATAATATAGGATAATCGGTAGAATGTCAAAAATTAGGCCAATCCATAAATGGGTGACAAAGTGTCCATGAAAAAGTTCGCCGGGTGGTAATCATTTGGGTTGCGTTCTCGTTGAACATCGTTCAACTGGCGAAAAGAAATGTGGCATCAGAACATCATTGACACCATCGGGAATACACCGCTCGTACAATTGAACCGGATGACAAAAGATGTGCCATGTACGGTTCTAGTTAAATTAGAGTTGTTCAATCCAGGTGGTTCGGTGAAGGATCGCATTGGTCATGCGATGGTGCAGGCGGCAGAAGAGTCCGGCCAACTCAAGCCAGGCGGCATTATCGTTGAGGCTACAAGCGGGAATACCGGTACCGGTATTGTGCAGGCTGCAAGACTAAAAGGCTACCGCTGCATTTTTACCGCAACGGAAAAGGTCAGCGAGGAGAAGCGAGATCTTCTTACAGCCTATGGAGCGGAGTTGGTATTATGTCCGACAGATGTCACGCCGGAAGACCCACGCTCATACTACAGTATGGCGGAAAAAATTGCCGAAGAGACACCTGGAGCCATTTACCTCAATCAATACTTCAATGAGGCAAATGTGAAGGCACATTACGAGACGACCGGCCCCGAAATCTGGCAGCAGACGGAAGGGAAGGTGACACATTTTTTTGCGACCGCTAGCACCGGAGGTACCATATCCGGCAGTGCCAGATACTTGAAAGAGAGGAATGCAGATATCCGCGTGATTGGTGTCGACTGTTACGGTTCTTCGTACTTCACGTACTTCCACGAGGGTGTTATTGACCCCGATGAGATCTACTCACATCAAATTGAAGGAGCGGGTAAGGAGTATTTGGCAGGGAATATGCACATGGAACTGCTTGACGACTATACGCGAGTCAGTGATCAGGATGCAATGCAGATGGCGCGAAGGCTGGCAAAAGAAGAGGGTATATTTGCAGGACAGTCGAGTGGATTAGCTCTGGCCGGTGCCCTTCAGTGGCTTGAACAACATCGTCGTGAAATCAGTCAAAACTCGGTAATCGTCGTTTTACTACCTGATTCTGGCATGAAGTATATCAGTAAGACGTATAATGACAACTGGATGAAGGACAACAATTTCATTTGACTCACAGCCCCGACATTATGGACCACGAGAATACAGAAATAGAAGAGACAGACTCAAAGCTCAATATTGAGTTGAGTGAGCAGATGGCGGAGGGTGAGTACTCCAATCTAGTGATGATTGGTCACTCACGGGAGGAGTTTATTTTGGACTTTATCCGCGTAATGCCCGGCGTTCCGGCAGCCCGGGTCAAAAGTCGGATCATCGTCACTCCAAGGCATGCCAAACGGTTCTTGCGTGCGTTGGCCGAAAATATTGATCGATTTGAGGATGCGAACGGGCCTATTTCAGACAGCGATACCCCGGACCTTTCCGTCCAGTTTGGTGGAGGGGTATTAGGTGAGGCATAGCTATTTGCGTGCCATCACGAGTGCGACAAGGGCTCCGATCAAAAACGAGGCATGAGGCAGGACGACTGCCAGGAGGGGAGACAAATCCTCTGTATACCCAAAGGGCTCGGTGAGTTTCTGGGCCGCGAGGTAGACAAAAGCCACCAGTAAGCCAATCCCTATTTGGACAGTCTGCCCTCCGCGCCGCCTTCTGCATGCCAACGGCAGCGCAATCAGCATGACGATCAGGTTGGCAAGGGGATAGGCATATTTGGAATAATATCCAACCATATCACGGCCGGTGTCAGCTAAGCCACTACGTCTCAGTGCATCCACATAACCAGCAGCGACCGGAATGGTCATTGATTCAATGTCCCTTTCTGTGCGCGCAAGATCCCTAGGCAGTACCTGTAGGACCGTATCAAGCGGCGCAACAATTCGCCGTTCTTCATAACCGGAGTCAAAAGTCCTTATCGTAGCATAAGTGAAATGCCAGAGCGAATCTTGCCATACCATCTGCTGTCCGTCCACGCGTTCGAGGAGCGTGCCATCCGGATTAAATCGTTGTAATTGAACACGATGAGCGGTTTCAGTGCGGCGGTCAAAATATCCGACCGTGACGACACTGGTCGGGTCGTTGCGACGGTGAATTTCACTCACATAGAGGTGCTGTGCTCTGCTGTGGATGTAGAGTTGATCATAGGTGAGTACGGTCTGGTTGGTGCGCGGTACGACCCATCCTCCGGCAAAAAACATGACTGCACTCACAAAGATGCCCACAATAACATAGGGGATGACCAGGCGTTGGAGTGCGACGCCACTGGTCTGCAGTGCAATGACCTGCAAGGACTGCGCGAGTCGGCTTGTTGTAAAGATGGCAGCTAAAAACAGGGCCAGTGGGGAGACCCGTAGAATAATGTCCGGGATAAAACTGGGATAGTAAATCAGATAGATTTTCCGCATGGACGCATTTCGGTCCAGAAAATCGTCAATGTGTTCCAAATAGTGGATCAGGATAAAGAAGATGACCAGTGCCACAATCAGGAACGTGTACGCGAGCAGCGTCCGTGTGATAATATGGCGGTCCATCGTCGTCAAAGCCATGCAATTATACCGGTTGGAAGTCTGAACAATCAGACCTCAACTGTGTACCCCGCCTCACGTTAATCGTTCTACAATTCATGAAAGTCCACGAATACCAAGGAAAGGAAATTCTCGAAAAGTATGGTGTTGCCATGCAGCCGGGAGAGGTTGCTTCAACGGTTGATGAAGCGGTATCTGTAGCGAAAGATATGATATCGGTTCATGGCGATCTGTTTGTAGTCAAGGCGCAAATTCATGCAGGTGGACGAGGCAAGGGGGGAGGAGTGAAGCTGGCACAGGGATTGGATGCAGTTGAAGAGGTTGCAGGGAAAATTCTCGGGATGAACCTGGTCACGCATCAGACAGGGCCCGAAGGACAACTGGTCCGCAAAATCCTCATCGCCCCTGCGGTGAATATTGCAAAGGAATACTACATCGGGGTCACCCTTGATCGTGCACGCAGCCAACATGTCATCATGGCATCGACCGAAGGTGGCGTCGAAATAGAAAAAGTGGCTGCCGAAACACCAGAGAAGATTCTCAAGGTCTGGGCAGATCAGTCCTATGGACTGCAGGCATTTCAGGCTCGTGAGTTGGCATATGGGCTTGGGTTTGAGGGGAAAACAGCACGTCAGGCGGCCAATTTCATCATGGCACTCTTTAAAGCCTACATGGGCGTTGATGCATCATTGGCGGAAATCAATCCACTTGTGCTCACCGAGGAAGGAGAGGTTGTTGCAATTGATGCCAAGCTCAACCTTGACGATAACGCTCTGTACCGACACAAAGACCTGGCAGAGCTCAGAGATTTGCATGAAGAAGATCCTTTGGAGGTGGAAGCCCATGCCTCAAACCTGAATTATGTGAAGCTTGACGGGAATGTGGGATGCATGGTCAATGGAGCAGGGCTGGCCATGGCTACGATGGATATTATCAAACTGGCTGGCGGCAATCCAGCCAACTTTTTAGATGTAGGAGGAACTGCGAGTGCAGAGACGGTTGAGGCAGGATTTCGAATTATCCTGAAGGATCCGAATGTAAAAGCGGTTCTCGTGAATATTTTTGGGGGGATTGTACGTTGTGACCGGGTCGCACGGGGTGTGGTTGAGGCGGCAAAAAATGTTGGCATTGAGGTTCCGCTGATCGTGCGGTTACAGGGCACGAACGCATCACAGGGACAGGCAGTACTGCAGGAGAGTGGTATTGCACTCGAATCGGCCGTATTATTTGAGCAGGCTGCAGAGAAAGTAGGCAAGGCGCTTGCCGCCTGAGGGATCAGATGGACCAGGCACAAACATTGGATGCTCTTGAGCTCAGAGAAGGTCTGGAGGGACTTTCGCCGCAATTGATCCGTATTCTTTATCGGCGGGCACCGTTACGTCGGCCGGTTTCAGATCCACAGCGCTTGTGGACGATGTTTGAAAATGCCTCCCTTGTGGTCACTGCATGGAAGGCGGGGCGTCTCGTAGGGATCGCACGTGTTCTCACGGACGGGGTCATGTACAGCTACCTGTGTGATTTAGCGGTAGAGCCCGATGTGCAGGGATTGGGGATTGGAAAACGCCTGATGCGACATGTCCAGGATCGTTGCAAGGGGACTGAGTTGGTTCTTCGCAGCACACTGGGGCGTTTTCACAAGCACGAGGGGTTGAAAGCGGTTGAAGATGCTTGGGTCGTGGATCCCCGTTAGAGTCTGGATCCTCAGACAAATCAGATTCCCCCTCGGAATCCTCGATTACGATCTGCACGCGGCTGCTGGAAGCGAAGAAATTCAGCCAGACGCCCGCTCTTTACGTGCAGGTTGAATCCCCAGGATTGAAAAGCTCCGAACGGAATCCATCGGAACGACATATTCCAGCACTCAAATTCCTTTGCCAGATTGAGCGTTGTGGTCACAAGTTGTTTCCGCTCAAAATCATATCCGGTTTGTCCCTGCACGCGCCAAGTGGGGGTTAAAGTGAAATTAAATCCCGTGTTGATAGTTGCTGAACGGCGAAGCACTAGTTGCGGGCGGGAAATCTGATAGACAAAGCTCAAATTTAACGACCAGCTCTGCATTCCGCCTGTCATTCCGGGGGATGAAAACGGATTGTTCGCTCCCCCCGTGAAAGGAGGAGGAGAGGTCCCAAATTGTGGCATCGTTGGCGCGGGAGTAGAAGTATCCTCGGTACGGGTACGCACATTCCCACGAAGTTGCATACTGCCACGTACACTCAGCTGTGTTAACCGGGCAATCGCAAAATCCCGGAGGGAGAATACGTAGTCATTGGTGATTCTGCGACCATCCGTGCTGAGTTTGTAAGGCGAGAAGGTCGAACTGAAGTTTATGTTGAATTTTCCGAGGATATTGGTTCGTGCACTGATTCGTATCGGGGCCATCCGGAGGGAATCCGCTGCAAGGTTATAGCTGCTGGACAGGTTCACGGTAAATAATTTGAGTACACGTGTCTGATCAGATCCCGTGGAGTCGATCTGGACCTGTTTGGTTTCGAATGTATTATCAATTCCGAAACTAAGTGCTTTTTGAAGCCCGGTCTGTACGCCGGATACAATGGAATAGCGGCGTGGTACGATTCCTGTTGCGAGTGTGTCGGCAACGGGCTGCCCGGTTTCGTCAAGCAGGGGGCGGGTATATCCCCAGGCATCACTGCCGAAGTCCGGCCGATACGAGAATCCAAGGCGAGGCCTCACAGTATGTCTTAACCCCTCATAGGTCCCGAGTTTGACGGGAAAAAGCCCGTAAATGGTCGTATTGGCAGACACGCCGGCGTTAAACTGCCGCAACGCAAAGAACCCCTGTTCGGCAGTGGTTTCGGTAGAACCATCCGCTTTCAATTGTCGTCGTTCTGAGGAGACGAACCACTCTTCCGTATAGTTAGCGTTTGGAGCGAGATTCAGGCGTACCGATCCTAACAGTGGAATCCGCCTTATTGCGAACGGGGCGGCAATCGGGATACGATGTTGGGCAGTAAAGCGAATTCGCCCATCCGTTTTACCGGTGGCCGCTTGGTATTTTTCTTCATTGAAGAGCGCCTCATACCAAGGGTAATCCACTGGCTGTCCATTGGCTAGAGTATCCCCATTTGCAATCAACTCTTCATCGGAAAGGGGACGAAACTCATATTGATTGTTCATACGTGAGGTGATGCTGTACTGCAGCCTCTCATACCAGCGTTGATTTCGCCCACCCGTCTCACGCTTGAAGGGAGTTTTTGTGCTTTGTGAAAAGGATAACTGGGGGAATGTCAGATCAACGCTTCCGGTGGATACAACTTGCCGTTGCCGCATACTCAGAGAGATGGACCGTCCTCCTCTGAACGTACGGTTGAATTGGATCGAAGAGCCGATTGATTGCCGTACGTTGTCACTGTATTGATTGGAAACAGTGCGCAGATAGGTACTGGACGTCAGGTTCACATTTGCACTGAGGCGCGATTTTGGAGAAAAAGTTTGGTTGTGGTTCCAGCGAAAGCTCAGACTTCTTCGCTTAACCAGGTCTGGATCATCACGCTCCCCGCTCCGTTCCTGAAGATAATCTACGTTCAAATTTCCGCTGAATGCGTCCCGCCGGTTATATCGAAACGATGGATTGGCTTGCCAACTTCCTTTTGTCCAGAGGCCGAGTCGGATTTGTGCATCCATCTTATCGCTGAGCGCAAAATACCAACCCCAGTTTCGCAGGAAGAATCCTCGCTCGTCTTCTCCGTATTCCGGTGCCAGGAGTCCGCTTCTACGCCCCTCCTGATAGGGTAGAAACCCGAAGGGCAGCCAGAGTGGCATCGGAATATTGAAGATGTAGAGTTGAATCGGGCCCGTGTAGACCCATTTCTGATCAACGATCTTCATTCTGCGGGCTCTGAGCGAATAGGAAGGAGTCTCGTCTGGAGCACAATTACAGGTGGTATAGAGTCCGTCCTGAATGAAGATGGTACTGTCCTCTCGGACTTTTGCAATGCCTGCTTGAATGAAGCCTTCTTCAAACTGGGTTCTGGCTGCGGTAACTCGTCCACGACCGGTCCCGATGTTATAGGCCAACTGAGAGCCGGTTAAGGTTTCACCCCCTTCAGAGAATACGGGAGTGCCTACTAGTCCGGAGTCGGTAGCGAGCCCGTATGCTGCGAGCTCATCTTGCTCTAAAAGCAGATCAACAAAGTAAGCACTGAGCGTGACTGCTTCGTAAGAAACACTGGCGTTGCCGGCTAAGGTGCCACGGTCTCCAGACTCCGAATCAAAGTGTAGAACCAAAGAATCCCGGGCGCTGAATTTTATTGGGGCGTCAAGCGGCTCCCCCTCCTGTGCCTCTGCGATGTAAGGCAACGCTGTGAGTAGGCAAACCGTGACAGTCTGGATTAGCCAGGCTGAGGAGAAATGATCATTTCTGTTTCTCGTCATCAAGTTGGTCGAACACAAGGCAGGCTGCTCCCAGCATACCGGCCTCATTTCCGAGCGTTTCCTGGATTACGGTCACATCTTCATGCATTCCGGGCTTAATGTAGGACAGGATAACATCCCGGGCTGGCTTCAGCAGCAAATCTCCGGCTTTCGAAACCCCACCACCAATTACAATGGTACGTATATCCAGTAAATTCACAATGCCTCCTAGAGCACAGCCCAGCTTTTGACCTGCCCATTCAAGGACTGCAATAGCCCCGGGGTCGTTATTCAGCGCTGCTTCTGTAATGGTGGCCGGAGTAAGGTTTTCCAGGCCTGGGGCTACATGCAGCATACTGTCGGGGTATTGTTCAAGTTGCTCCCGTGCACGTGCTGTCAGGAATCGTTGACCAAGGTAGGCTTCAACGGCTCCGTTCACACCGGTCATGTCAGGAGGGCCATTGTAATCAATAGACACATGTCCAATCTCACCGGCTGCTCCGGTCTCCCCACGAAAAATTCGCTTATTGAATACGATCGCTCCACCGACCCCCGTACCGAGTGTGACCATAATATAGTGGTCATGATTCCGCGCTGCCCCGTAGCGTCCAGATCCAAGTGCAGCTGCATTGGCATCATTCTCAACAAAGACATTAAGACGCCGGCCTAAACGTTTTTTCAGGGCCTGACGCAGGTCAACCACGCCCCATCCTGGCATATTTGGAGGATGAATCAGGGTTTTTCTTTCGAGATCAATAGAGCCAGGGGCTCCGATACCAACACCAGCGATTCCCCCTCTACGTCGCATCAATGGTTTTACAGCAGCTGCGATTTGTGACAGTACATGGTCTTTACCCATGTCGGCACCCGTCTCAACGGAGTTGGTCTTCACAAGACCGAATGCTTTATGCACTAGTGCTGCCTTGATGTAGGTGCCGCCTAAGTCAATACCAATTGCTTGCATTATTTCTCTACTCGATAAACAGTTTCTCCTTCGCGCCGCATACCGTACTGTTCGCGTGCGATTTTTTCAATGACTTCGTCACTCGGTGGGGCCTCAAGTAAGGCCCGAAGCTCTATAATCTCAGCCTGTAGCCGAGCATTTTCTTCGAGGAGTTCCTCATGTTCTTTCTGCCAATCCCGATAACGCATCCAGCTATAGCTGTCGAACCAGACAAATTGCAGCAGTAGCCATACTGCAATTACAGAGCCAATCAGGACCAGAGGCGAGAGCCGTCTGCGTTTTGAGGCCGGTTGTGTTGTCTTGGCCATCATGAACCTGCTTTTATTGGCATCGAATCCCCTTTTTACCCGGAAAAAGGGCTGAATTGCCGAGATCCTGTTCGATGCGAAGTAATTGATTATACTTTGCAAGCCGATCACTTCGACTAGCGGACCCCGTCTTGATCTGACCGCTATTGGTGGCGACTGCAAGGTCGGCGATGGTGGTATCTTCTGTCTCTCCCGACCGGTGGCTAATCACAGCAGAAAAGTGGGCTTTGTGAGCCATTTCAATTGCGTTCAGGGTTTCGGTGAGTGTACCGATCTGATTCAGCTTGATCAGGATTGAGTTTGCGGCATTTTCCTCAATGCCACGTTGGAGGCGTTTTGTGTTGGTCACAAATAAGTCATCTCCCACGAGCTGCACTCGATCTCCAATGGCTTCCGTAAGCAGGGCCCATCCTTGCCAGTCATTTTCGTCAAGTCCATCCTCAATTGAGATAATGGGGTATTGGCGTACCCAATCCTCCCACAAACGTACCATGTCTTGGCTGGAACGCGTCCTATCGGGATCGCTTTTCCAGAATACGTACGCTCCGTCCTCAAACATTTCGCTCACTGCCGGGTCAAGTGCAATGAACACATCCTCTCCAGGCGAAAAGCCGGCCTGGACTATAGCTTCCAGAATGACTTCAACGGCCTCATCATTGGATTGTAAATCAGGAGCGAATCCTCCCTCATCACCGACTGCGGTACTATACCCCTTTGCGCTCAACACTTTTTTGAGGTGATGAAAAACTTCGGTTCCCATACGAAGTGCTTCAGAAAAAGAAGCTGCACCGGCAGGCATGATCATGAATTCCTGCATATCTACGCGGTTGTCTGCGTGGCGTCCTCCATTGATGATATTCATCATTGGGACGGGGAGCATGCAGGCATTCGTTCCACCAATGTAGCGGTACAGAGGTAGACCAACCACGGAGGCGGCGGATTTGGCCGCTGCCAGAGAAGCTCCCAGGATGGCATTCGCGCCTATCCGCCCTTTATTTGGGGTTCCATCCAATTCAATGAGCGCACGATCAAATCCAACCTGATCGCAGACATCATATCCTTTCAAGGCTTGGGAAATTTCTTCGTTCACATTTGCAACGGCATTCGAGACTCCTTTTCCTAAATAACGGGAGGGATCTGCATCGCGGAGTTCAACTGCTTCATGTTCACCGGTAGAAGCACCACTGGGAACAGCTGCTCGGCCAAAACCACCATCTTCGGTGACAATATCAACTTCCAGAGTTGGATTTCCTCGGCTATCAAGAATCTCTCGCCCTTGGATAAATTCTATTTTCGACATATTAGAGAATAATGTAGACTACAATGAGTCCCTTGTAAACCCAACCCATATTGGCGGGAGATGTGAGCATAAAAAGGGAGAATTGCCACAGGTTCACCATTGGGTAACAAAACCCCATTCAGAGAATTATGCAATCCAGTTGGAGGAATCTTCAAGCACCTATTTGATCGATCATTCGCAGGCCACAACATATCGGCAACGGATAGTAGCGGGCACAGAACGGGATTCCAAGAAGAACGGATCGTTCGGTTTTTTCATTACAGAACGATAGGCAGGCCACGGTGAAGTTGCATGATCGGCTAGCGGCGCTGTCGAACGGTCGTTGTCCCACTGATCGTCATCCCACGGCACGTATAACTTACCTGAGCACTTTCACCGCTACTCCAGTCGGCAACATAAAAAATATCTTCAGCGGTTGGGAATGCAGTTGCCATTCGATTTACTCCGTCCTGGTCACCAATCCGGGCGTACTGGTCTGCAATGATCCAAAAAACGGCTGCCTGCTCGCGGTCCGCAACCCCACAACTGGCAACGGCCGTCGCGTAGAGGTTTGGAATCGCAATCTGGGCAGGTTCAAAGTCCGGGTCTACATCCGAGGCTGCTCGAAAATAATCCCTTGCCTGACGAAAATTCTCCATATCCTGATAGGCAAGTCCCAGATTGTAATAGTCCTGAGAACGAATCTCGATGTCCGGGATTGCTTCCATCTGTTGGAATGTTGCGATAGCTCGATCATTGTCCCCATCTTCAACATACATTCTGGTCAGCAGTCGCAGCGTTGCAGCAGTCGGTTCCAGAGCGAGAACCTTATCTGCCAACGCAAGCATTTTCTCGCGATAAGCCTCTTGCTGATACAACTCAAAAAGTTGTGTGACCAGTTCCGCATTATCGGGTTCAGCTTCATATTGCTCTTCCAGGAAGGCAATCTGCTCATCGGGAGGGATAACGACAAAGTACTTGCGGATCAGGCCATCAATGCTCTCTTCATCTCCCCGTCGGTCTTTGAGCTCACGCAGGAAATCCAGTGCTCCTCCGATGTCTCCTGACTGATACAGATCTGAGATGATGACATCAAGGTAATAGGGATCGATTCGCTTCGAATCCATCTCATATGCCCCCCGATATGATGCGATCATGTTGGAACGTTGGTCCGCAAGGACATTGATATTGGTTTGGATAAAACGTCCCCTATTTCGGGTCCAGATAAAGGGATCAAAATCAGCTTCAAGTTCGGAAAGGACGGGTATAACCCGGTCAAAATGAACCAATGCCGAGTCCAACCAGACACGTTTTGCTGCCTCATCCTCCTCCGCATCAGCCAATGCCTGGAAGGTCTCAATTGCACGCCTGAAATTCACATCGCTGTTGCGGCTGAATCCAGGTGCATTGTAGAGTATCCATACGAGGTTGTTTACCGCATCCCGGTAATTCTCATTCTTGTAGTTCTCATAATAGAGACTGTAGTGGATACGCGTCTCCTGGTCGCCCACTGTGGCCTGTGCCCGAACGGTTGGCACCAATAGGATGAGGGTTGCCAAGACAGTTGAAAGGGGAATAAGGGTTCGGCACATGGGAATTCAGGGTTAAGTAGGTGGATAATTTAAGCAAGAAAACACAATTAAGCCACTTTATCCAAGTCTTCGCTTGACGAACCAGCGTTCCCCAATGTTCAGAGTGGCCGAAACTCCAATAAATCGGTCTCGAATTAGATTAAAATTGGTAGAGCCGCGTGTTCCGATTTCAAATGAGATGTCAAGCCGACTGCCTAGAAATAGGGTAGGTAGTCCAAATCCTCCCGTGATGGCAGACACCGTAATATCTCTTCCGGCAACGGGACTGACATACAGATTATCTCTGTAGAACCCCAGGCGGTATGCGATTCGACGCAGATAGGTTGTCTGCATGGAAGCGCCCGCCGGGACAAGCTCAATTCCCCCAGAGTAACGTGTGCGGTCACGCAGATGGTTTGACTCATAAGCTGCGAAGGGGAGTGCAGTGGATGCTGTTGACCAAGGCTCATGTCGAATCTCGGCACTAATCAGCCAGCGATTTTGATACCGAAATGACACTCCACCACTGAGCCGGTAAGGAAGCTTGATGTCTCCGCTACTTGCGGTTCCAAGCGTATCAAGGTTCAAGCTCTCTCCCAGAGTGAGTGTCCGGGTACCATCCAGAGTCACCGGCAGGCGGCCGCTGGCAGCAAGAACAAATTCGTGATTTTCACCATCTAGAGATACGGCGATCCCCACGGAAGAGGTAATACCGGACATACGTGTACTACTTGCCACATTTGTTTCCAGGAGATTAATATCTCCGAATGTAGTACGGCGCACTTCTTCGGTGATTCCAAACAAGAAATCAGCAGAGGCACCAATGGAGGCCCAAGATGTGAGCTGTAAGCCCATTCCGATTCGGGCCAAGTGTAAACCTCCCGAGCCTTCATGGTTGATCCTGTACAATAGATCCTCGCTCGGCGGTCGTTGCAGGGTGCCGTCCGAAGATACTTTGTAATGTATTCGGCTATAGGGTTCGTACGAAAGCCCGAGCCCCAGTTTTGTATTCACAAGGGGGACCCCAATCTGCAGCGCGTTAAAGTTGCCACGCATGAACTGCTCACTTCTTCCGGCTGCATCTTGGGCGCGCAACTGATCAAATTCGGCCCCAACGGCCACACGGACTAGGGTTTGGCGGCTCCATGTTGCAGGGTTGCTGAAATTCATGTAGTCATACGAAAAGAGTGCAACCCCCGCATCCCCAAGAGCATGCGCCTGACTGGATGCAAAGGAGCTCAGTTCACCGATCCCATATCGCGAGTAGAAGGAACCATCGTCCCGCCCTTGGCCGTGAACGGCAGGTATCAGGAGGAGTGCCGTAAACACAAAAAGTAGACAATGCCTTCTCATGGAGATAAAATGATGGTTGCCCGGGGAGACAAATCCAGGGCATCTGCATCGTAGAACAGTGCAGCGTTCAAGGAATGATTTACAATAGGAGCGCGTAATTCTAAACGGCTATACTGCTGTGACCCGAAGAATACACGCTGGAAAAAGACACTAACATCGCGTTCAGAGAAACGATACGTACCATCATTGATCGTCGCCTGCCCAACCAGGACAGCAGGATCAGTATCGTCTAGAGAAACGGCAACTAGTTGTAGGATCTGTGGAAGAGGGCGGACAAAGTTCTCTGGGGCAGCCTGGCTGGCATCTGTATCCACGCTGAAGACCAACTCCACTCCATTGATGGGCTGGTTCTCAAATTCATCAAATGCAAAGTCAAGTTCAATCGCAGGTCCTGCACCATCCTGGAATAGTAAAAATCCACTTGGTGTGTCAGAAGGGCGCATACGCTCAATCTGTGTATGAGTGCTGCTTACGTTATAGGTGGTCAATCCACCGGATGAGGTTACTTCCAATACGGTCCTAGTAGAGGTAAAACCAACCACTTGGCCGCTGCCATTTTCGATCAGTGCAAATCCATGAAAGTCCGTTTCAAAGTCAGCGCTTCGAAGGACGCTTTCATTCTCATTAACCCATGAGTCTGGCAGGTCTACGATCGTCAGCGTATCCTGAGTGGTTACGGTCATAATGGCCGGACCAACATCCAGGCCGGTATCGGATCGGCGCCCGATATGATTCCATTCGTTTAGAATTTGATGGAGTTCAAATTGAACCGTTGCCAGGGTATCTCCAAAATTATAATTACGGGAAAGTTTTAGTTGGACACGACTGATACTATCAGATGGGGCTGCCGAAAAATCACCACCAAAGTCGAGAAATCCATGGGTTGCAATCTGCCCGGTCAGAGGATCGTCAACGGATCCCACGAGCACGCGGGGTGCAGATCCCGTAATGTCAACCAATGGAGATGCCGAAAATGAGCTAACCTGCGCCGTTTTTGTCTGAAGATTTACTTCGCTCCCTAGGAGATCCAAGCCGACATCGGAGACGGGATCCGAGCAGGAGACCACTATCAGCGGGGCAGCCAGCAAAAAGAAAAATAGAATTGAGCGCATAAATGACCGAGATGGGCAAGGCAATAGCCCAAGAACGAGGGAGCCGACTATATTGGTATTCTAAAGCACGACCAACAGGAAAGTACCCTCGAAACAGGGTTGATGTTCCCGATCAAGCTGGCTCAGCACTGCATGCCATTTGATAGAGATCCGTGGCCTGCAGAATCATTTCCTGCGTATCGGTGCTGAAATGTACCGATGCTTCAGAGTCTGGGGTCAGAGAGGGAGGGTACGCGACAATATCCGAAAATTTGGCGCCCAGATCAGACAGACTTATTCCAGAAATATCCCCATTGAGGGGGAGCTTCATATTTTCGATGAGGTCATTGGAGATGATCGCGTCCGCCTCAATGCGATCTGGAGTAAAGACTACCGTTTTGACGGATTCAAATAATTCGTCGTTCTTGTATTCCGTTGCCAAGAGCAAGGGCAAAAAGCCACTGATCCAGCCGAACGCATGGACGATATCGGGCTTCCATTGTAATTTGCGTACGGTTTCCAGAGTTGAGCGCGCAAAAAAGAGTGCACGCGCTGAATTATCGTCGAACGTATTCCCAAGCTTATCTTGATGCAAACCTTTTCGCTTAAAAAATCGGTTGCTGTCCATGAAGTAGACCTGGCATCGTGTTCCAGGAATTGCTGCAACCTTAACGGCTAGTGTTTCCATTTGGCTGCCCATACTCACCTTCGTACCGCAGAGGCGAATCACCTGGTGCAGTCGATTTTTCCGCTCACTGATCGTGCCATAGCGCGGCATCATAATCCTGGTTCCAAAAGAACCATCCTCACTCAGACCCTTAGGTAAATAGCGCGTTAACGTTCCGATATCACTTTCATTAGCAAATGGGTCAATTTCTCCTGTGACGAACAATACATTGGTCAGTTGGTCCATAACCACCGAAATAGATTTGTCTTCGCAATTTTTTATTCACAAGCTTCATTGTAAATCCTCATTCTCCTAAGTCGAAAACCAGGATTTGGTCTGGTAACGCAGTGTGAAATTTGGCACTCGTACATCAGAGTTCAAGATACGAAAAAGCAGTCAGAATTCCAAGTTTTTCTCATCGGGATTGTGTAGTTTCCGTGAATTATCGTAGTTGTGGGGTGAAGTCCTGGGATTTCTGGAGCAGGGTTGCCATGTCGGGGTAAAACGCCGATGGACTTATCCCAGACCTCCTCAATCCCTATGTCAACTCCTATGGATTCGTATCGTGAGCATTTACCAGTGCACATTTTCGAGGATGCAGCGTCTTTGGCACTTGAGGTTGCACATCACATCGGGGCGCGTATCAATGAGCGTACGGCCCAGGGACTGAACACGGTTCTTGGTCTTCCCACCGGATCCACCCCTCTGGATGTATACAAGGAATTGATTCGGATGCATCAGGAAGATGGTCTGGATTTTTCCAAGGTCATCACCTTTGATCTAGCGGAATATTATCCGATAGATCCAGGCCGTATGCAAAGCTATTACCGCTTTCTTCGGGAAAACCTTCTGAATCACATCAATGTCCCGGTAGATCAGGCACATGGGTTACCCGGGAATTTGGCGGAGGACCACGTAGATGACTGGTGCCGGTCCTATGAAGAAATGATTCAGGATGCCGGAGGGCTGGACCTTGTTTTGCTGCGGATTGGGCGAAGTGGACATATTGCGTTTAACGAGCCGGGAAGCTCGCGAAATGATCGGACCAGGAAGGTAATCCTGGATTCAATTACCCGAAAGGATGCTGCCAGTCACTTCTTTGGAGATGATCATGTACCCCGCCAAGGTTTAACGGTTGGCGTGGGGACCATCCTGGATTCCCGTGAAATCGTTCTGATGGCCACTGGGGAAGGTAAGGCGGGTATCATTCGACGAGCAGTCGAAGATCCGATCAATGAAGAGGTGACGGCCTCCTATTTGCGGGAACATCCGAAAAGTGCAGTCTATTTGGATCGTGCTGCGGCGGGTAGACTGACCAGGGAACAGACCCCGTGGCTGGTCTCTGATGTAAAATGGGATCTGGAAATGGCCAAGCGTGCGATCATCTGGCTATCTGAACGTGTTGGGAAAGCAATTCTTCAGCTCGAGAAGGCAGACTTTCATAATAATCGTCTCCACAGCCTAGTCTATGCCTACCCGGAAATTGACGAAATATGTTTTCGTGTATTTGAAGACTTGCGTCACAGGATCCGTTATCAGAATCAGCTTCCCAAGGGCAAACGTGTGATTCTCTTTAGCCCCCACCCGGATGATGATGTAATCTCCATGGGAGGAATGCTGGATAAGCTGGCCCGGAATCAGAACGAGATTATTGTTGCGTACATGACCAATGGATCGGTTGCTGTTTTTGATGCAGATGTATCCCGTTATCTGGGTTTTGTGGAGATGTGCCTGAATGAGCTCGGTATCACCGGGGAAGCGGCGAAGGTTTTCCGGGCACGCAGAGAGGAATTGTTAAGGTTTTTGGAAAACAAGTCCACGGGTGAAATAGATCTTTCTTCCGTGCAGCATCTCAAATCTGCTATCCGGTATGCGGAGGCGATTGCGGGAATTGAGGTGATGGGGCTCAGTCAGTCGAATGCGCGGTTTATTGACTTGCCATTCTACCAGACCGGACGGATCAAGAAGAAACCGGTTGGAGACGAGGACACCCAGATTCTCCTGGATCTTATGAACGAACACGAACCTGACCATATTTTTGTGGCGGGAGATCTTTCAGATCCTCACGGCACCCACCGGGTCTGTTATGTTGCGATCAAGATGGCCTTGGCGCGCTACAACCGTGAGAGGGGAGTGCAGGGGCCAATGGTTTGGCTCTATCGTGGTGCATGGCAGGAATGGGAAATCCACCAAGCCGATGTATTTACCCCTATCTCAAGAGCGGAAATGGCACGTAAGATTGAGGCCATCTTTAAGCACGAGAGCCAGAAGGATCGGGCAATGTTCCCCGGTGCACACGATGATCGAGAATTTTGGCAAAGGGCCCGGGACCGTAATACGGCAACAGCGGAAGCTCTGAACCGTCTCGGGTTACCGGAATTCTATGCTGCTGAAGCCTTTGTAACCGGCTATACGTTATAGTAGGCCTATATGTGGCAGTGGGTCAGCCCACGCTTTTCTAGGTATCGCTGATGGTATTCCTCTGCGCGATAGAATGTGCAGGCAGGAACGATCTCCGTTACAATGGGATCGGTCAGTTTCGTTTGTCTTTGAAGCAATGACTCTTCCGCCTCCATTTTTTGTGCGTCAGAGTGATAGAAGATGACGGAACGATACTGGGTGCCCACGTCTGGTCCCTGACGGTTTAAGGTTGTTGGATTGTGATTCTCCCAGAAAATATCTAGCAGTTGTGTGTACTCAACCACAGCTGGGTCAAAAGTAATGTTCACAACCTCCGCATGACCCGTGCGGCTTGAACAGACCTCACGATAAGTTGGATTTTTGATGGTCCCACCGGAATAGCCCACTGCAGTATCGATGACACCGGGCATCTGTTGGAAGGTTACTTCCACTCCCCAGAAACAGCCGGCTCCAAAGGTTGCTTGTTCCATGATCAAATATTGTTTGACCTTTCCTACCGTCGTTCAGGCATCAGGTTCAGGTTGTTAGAATCGGAAATAATGCTTACCTTGAGCCGTCGTTCAAACAAAATAAACTCATGTGTAGAATCATCCCATTTCTGCTTCTGATCATTATCGTCCTTCCGGTGCAGGCTCAAACCGGTGTTGGTACACCTGCTCCAGAGGGGGCCACGGTTCTTTTTGATGGAACCCGGGAAGCACTTGACGAGAACTGGACTTACTGGGAGGGCCCCCGATTTGCAGCCGAGCTACCCATAAAATGGGAAATTGTTGATGATCCGGTGGATGAGGGGACGGTGGTCAGCAGTAAGGATCCTGCCGCTGCAGGAGGACTCTATGGTGCGGCTGATATCGTGACCAAGGAGAAATTCCGTGACTTCCGTGCCCATGTTGAATTCCTGATTACGGAAACCAGTGGAAACAGCGGTGTTTATCTCCAGAATCGTTATGAGATCCAAGTCCTGGATGGGGATTCAACGATGCACGGTATGGCTGCAGTCATCAATGAGAAGGCATCCACATACTGGCCGTACAATGGCACAGGGCAGTGGAACGCGTATGATGTGGTATTCCGTGCTGCTCGTTTTTCGGAGGAGGGCGAGCGAACAGAGCCCGCCATGGTGACGCTCTATTTTAATGGGGTTAAGGTTCACGAGAATGTGCCAATCCAGAAAGTATGGGGAGGCCCCAATTCGGGCATAGATGGTGGAAATGATGAGGGACGCGGCATCACAGATGTCCCCGGTGGGCTAAAATTGCAAGCCGAAGGCCATGATGTGCGCTATCGGAATATCTGGATCCAGGAGCTTGATCTTTTAGAGCCTGACACAGATTTTTGATCTGATTCGAACCGCACCATGAGGCATCCGCGGGTCAGATCCTGAATGATTCCGTGAGCGCGGAAGCATCTGAAAATTCTTTAGCGGCTACCTGATTCGGCAGGAAGGCGTTCGGCTATAATTTCTGCAACATCCTTGATAGCTGGACCGTTTGGGCCGGCTTTTGTGGCGGCGTCACGAAGCATTGTTAGACAGAAAGGACATCCGGTAGCGACGGTATCAGCCCCAGTGGCTGCGGCCTCGACATAGCGGGCATCATTGATTCTTGGCGCAGGCTCCTCCATCCACATTTGGGCACCTCCAGCGCCACAGCAGAAAGAATTCTTCTTATTTCGTGGCATTTCTATGGTGGTTGCACCGACATTTTCTAGAACAGATCGTGGGGCCTCGGTAATGTCATTTTGTCGACCTAGATAGCATGGGTCATGAAACGTGACATCTTCTTGCAGCACTTCAACGGGAATACGCCCTTGGTCTGCAAGTTCGGACAACAATTCCGTATGGTGGATCACATGGTAATGCCCTCCCATAGCAGAGTACTCCTTGCCAAGTGTGTGCAGGCAGTGAGGGCAGGTTGTCATGATACGCTTTGGCTTCACCTGATTCAGTGTTGCAATATTGGTCCCGGCAAGCTCTGAGAACAGATATTCGTTACCACTTCTGCGTGCGGAGTCACCGGTGCACCGCTCACGGTTTCCCAAAATAGAAAACGAAACCTCAGCTGTTTGCAGAATGCGTACGAGTGCACGTGCTGTTTCCTGGGCTCTTTTATCGTAGGAGGGAGCACAGCCGACCCACCAGAGTAGCTCGGCATCAGGATTTTCCTCAACAGTAGGAACCTGCAAGTCCTTCGCCCATCCCATTCGTTCTCCCACGCTCATATTCCATGGATTTCCATTACGCTCCATACCCTGGTAGACGGATTCCAGTGTTTCTGGATATTGATCTTCCATGAGAACCAGACCGCGTCGAATCTGCAGGATATCATGCATGGGAGCATTTGCAACAGGGCAGATCTCTGTGCATGCCCCGCATGCGGTACATGCCCAAACCGCTGCCTCCGTGATCGCGTATTCTGTAAGTCCGATCGCGGAGATCCCCCCCGCAGCAAGGTCCGATAAATGCTCGTTGACGAAGTAGCGCTTATTGATTTCGAGGGCTGCAGGCGATAATTCTTTCCCCGTGGCATAAGCTGGACAAACATCCTGGCAGCGGTTGCACATGATGCAGGCGAATGTATCAGCAATACTTGATTGCGGGAGTTGCTCAAGCGTGAGGGCTCCAAAAACGTCCGTGTTCTCGTCTTCAAAGTCAATGGGATCCAGTGCGCCGGGAGAGGATCGTTTTTCCTGTGTGATGAAATTGACCCCCGCCATGATGAAGTGAAAATGTTTTGTATATGGGAAGTAGGGGGCAAAGGCTAAAATCAATCCCAGTGCTCCCCACCAACATACGTGGTGCCAGATCGTGAGACTATTTGGACTGAGATCCGACCACAGTGGTGTGATGGATGAGGCTAGGGGTTGCCACGGATCCGGGCCATGCAACCCGATGGCGACCGATTCTCCAAGCAAACGAAATCCCACATGAAACAGGATAAAAAAACCAACGATTGCCGAGTCGCGGGATATTGTTTGGCGTAGGAAAGGCAGGCGCACCTCTTTGATACGCAGGATGTTGTCTCGCTGAGTCAGGACCTCGCGCCCAGGCAGGATGAATCTTCGCAGCAGAAGCAGCAGCATGGCAAGTAGCACGGCGCCGCTTGCGAGATCGACGGTGAGGCGATAGCCTTGGGTAATCCAGTCCGGGAATAGAATTAGTGTAGAGAAGTAGCCTCGTGCCAGATCAACGACATTCACCAGGAGATAAAGGACGAAGCCCCATGCCAGCGAAGCATGTATTGTACTGGTCAGAGGGCGCATCTTCCACATGCCTCCCATTGTAATCCATGCCCCCATCGCACGAAGTGTGCGTCTCCAGTCTAGCTTCAGGGCGGGAGACTGCCCACGCTGAATGATCTTGAATACCGTGGAGAATCCTAAGCCAGTACCATACACGGCAAAAAGTGCCGCCAAGGTAAAGAGAGCTTTTTCCGTCAGGGTCAGCATGGCCCTGAGTTAATCCAGCGTATACAACGACGGACTGATCTCTTTGTGGGTACGCTCCATAATGGCTTGGTTCGCAGTAATTGCAATCGCGGCAGCCTCTAATCCCCGCTCCCAGTTTGCAGCGGGTGGGTAAGGTCCAAAGGCGTGATTATCCATGAACTCCTGCATTGCATACCATAGGGGAGTTTCGACATTGGGATCATCTTCAGTTGGATCTACATTTTGGGCATCCAGCTGGGTTGCATTGGCTAAAAGGGCAATACCGGTTTCTTTGTAGAAGCGGTCTTTTCTCGCGTATACCTCCCAGCCAAGCATCAAGGAGTCTACCTCCTTGAACATCCATGCTTTACCCCGGTCGCGGAACACAATGGTACTCTCGGATCCCATGTAAACTTCATAAGCCTCCTCATAGGAGCTCACAAGAGTTGCGTCAAAGAGCATGTGCAGACCACTTGGAAACTCAAAGACCGCCTGAATCGTGTCAGGTACCTCTCGTCCATCATCCCATCCCATGATTTGTCCAAACCCGTGAACCGCGGTCGGAAGCTCATCGAGCACCCAGTAGGCAACATCCATCTGCAGTAATGCAGCTTCGCCAATTAATCCGGTAGTCAGCTCGGGATCCAGACGCCAGTTCAGTTCACGAACGCGTTCAGCATTGGGGGAGGCTCGCCGCCAACTCTCTTTCGCATGCCACTGCCCACGTGCCATCGCAGGCCTACCGATTGCTCCACTGCGCATAAATTGAAATACTGAGCGGTGTTGTGGGTTTGAGCGATAAATCTGGCCGACCTGGAAGATTTGACCAGATGCATCCCGTGCAGCACGTGCAATTGATTTGGCAGCGTCAATTGAGGATGCCATTGGAGCTTCACAGTATACATTCTTGCCCGCCTCCAGCGAATCAAGTACAATATCGCGGTGCAGATGTGTAGGGGTTGCTACGATCACGGCCTGGATATCCGGATTGTCGAGAATCTCGCGATAGTCCGCATGTCGTGTTGCATCCGGTGCGTCCCGCTGTGCACGGCGGAGCATGGGAGCATAGGTGTCACAGATAGCTGAGACTACTGCACCAGGGACACGAGCAAGTGTAGCAGTGATTTCTCGTCCCTGTGGACCATAACCAATGATGCCACAATGAACGTCATCGCGGTTGCCGGGCCATGGCCTGGTTTTGATGTTGGCTGCACGTACAAGGCCTGCTCCGCTGAGGGCAGCACCGCCCATAAGAAAAGCTCTTCGACTAACCGTTTTTTTCGTCATTGAGAATCGTTGAGTTTACTAAATTGAACCCATTGGAAACAAAATTTAGTTCATTTCCATCGGAGTATGCACAAAGTATACGTATATCCTGAAATTTCTGTGCCATCTGATCTATTTCGGTACGATTCATGGCCAAGAGTGCCGTTGAGACTGCATCGCAGACTATTGCCGATGAATGGATTACCGCGGCAACTGCAGCACCTTGTACAGGATAGCCAACACGCGGATCAATTACATGTCCCCATACCTGATCCCCTTTCTTGAATGCCTTCCCATGGGGAGCCGACACCGAGAAGGCTTCGTCACAGATGGTCGTTGATGTCAGCATGCTAGATTCGTCCAGGGGATCGACGACTCCGATTGTCCATCCCTCATCGCCTGGGGACGGTGTTCCGATGGCTGCCATAGTGCTTGTGCCTCCGTGAAGGAGGGCAGACATGATTCCACATTCCCGCAGTAGATCTGCAGCCTCCTGAATGGCATACCCTTTTCCGATCGCACCAAGGTCAATGGCCATTCCATGTTGCTTGAAGGCGACTGTATATTCTTCTTCATCCAGCAGTACCTGATCCATCCCGGTTTTTTCCAGGGCCTCTTCCCTTGCGGATTCTTTGGGCCAGGCACCCGAGCCGCGCACAAATCCCCAACAACGCATGAGTGGTCCCACTGTGACATCAAACGCACCTTCTGTCTTGTCGTGAAGGTCAGAGGCCATTTTCAGGAGGGAATAGAGCTCTGGTGTGATCTGTACGGGGTACTTCGATGCGTTATCGTTGATATGGCTGATTTCGCTGGTTGGGTTATAGAAGCTTAGTCGCTGATCCAAACGTTTGATTTCGGATAGAGCCTCCTCACCTGCCGCTCTCAGGAGCACAGCATCCTCCCCATGAATCACCAACTCAAACCGTGTCGCCATGGCGTTAAGCGCCAGTCGAACGGTTTGCATAAGCAGTTACATCTAAGGTAAACCGATATGGAAGGGGCAGAACTCCATCCCTTCCATACCTGCACAGCTTACCAAACTTAGTGAGTTTCGGTGGCGTACGTGATCGCCTCAATCTTCGATCCGCTACCCGTATGGAGAGACCGGTCTTCTTCATTGAAGTAGATCATTTCGCCCATGCGCTCACTCAATTCTGCCATAGAGATGATGGTTTGCGCCCGAATGGCAACATCAATATTCCCATTCGTTTGTCCATCTTCACGAATTGCCGTAAAGAAATCTTGAATATGAGCAGGCACATCTGCACCAGGCAGAAGGTTGTCCATTTGCTCTCCATCGACTAAGTCTGCGAAAGGACGCTCAGGGCGGAGCTCCAGGCTTTCGCCACTAAAGTACAGCGTACCCTCGTTGCCTCGAATAACCTGTCCCAGTCCCTGCTCATTGACACTGCTGCCCGTCACGAGCATACAAAGTCCACTTGGGAATTCGGCCAAGAGTTGGCAGTTATCGGTCACATCACGGTCTTCTGGTCCGAAAACAGCGTCTCCGATCTTTTTATTTCCAACTGAGCATACCCGCTTTGGAAATTCGGGGGCACCCGTTGCAATCAGAAGGGGATGGATTCGATGCGCGAGGAGGTCGCCCAAGATCCCTGCGCAGTACGGATAATACTTTCGCCAGCGATGGTAATGTTGTGCATTGAACTCGCGGGCGGATACCGGCCCCAGCCATTTTTTCCAGTCGATCGTAGTTCCATCTTCGAGTTCCGATTCTATCTGGTAATAATTCCATTCACCGATGGGGGTATTACGGCAGTATGAGTCCTGTGCCAGAACCAGTGGACCAATCCGTCCGCCGCGAATCAACTCTGCGGCTGCATGCCATTTTCCTTGGGTACAGAATTGAGAACCGATCTGAAACTTATGACCAGTTTCCTTGACCTTGTCATAGATCTCGAACCCTTCGGCAAAATACCGGGTCATCGGCTTTTCGCAGTATACATGCTTGCCCGCATCCAATGCATCCACAGCAATCTTCGTGTGCCAGTGGTCAACTGTACCAATAAATACCGCGTCAATATCCGGGTTATCCAGAATTGCCTGATAATCCTCGTGGACTTCTACCGCAGCTTCGCGGCCAGCCGCCTGACGTGCTGCATCCAGTGCGGCGTGAGCTTGGTCGCGCCGCTTGGAGAATAGATCGCAGGCTGCTGCACCAATCGCATTCAGTTGGACGTTATGACGGGATCTACCGTTATTCGTTGGATTGGTGACGTTCAGTAAGTGAGCGTTAAAGCCCTGGCCACCTACGCCAATGAATCCGCACACAACCGCATCATTGGCTCCTAATACCGAACCAGTTGCGGGTGCTGAAGCACGCACAGTCCGTGTACCCTGCATACCGGCCACGACAGCGGCGGTACCGATGGCGGATTTCTTGATAAAGTCACGGCGAGAATTTTGCTTATCTCCTAGCATGGATGAATTAATAGTTAGCTGTGGAAGTGGAACCGCTTTCACGAAAGCGGACAGGAACTCAAATATAATAAATTTTTGAATACATCCAACATTAAGTCAGATCGATCTCTCTGAAATCAGTGGCAATCTCGGTCATAATATTGGCGCTGAGGTGGGTAAGATGTTGCAAGCTTGTGGATACTCGGGTTCACAGGAAATTGGAGGCAACCAACTAGGGCGGGCAGACCAACTTTCCGAAATATCTGGTTCAGCGGTGGGTGCAAGAGTACTCATCCTGCACATGATTCAGCATATTCGATCGCCTGGACTAAGCCGTCAACCATTCTATGCATTTGAAGATGTGATTGAGCATACTCAAGTGCATGAGATGAAAAGCGGTCTTTGTTTTGTAACACAGCCGAAGTTACTTCCGTGAGAGAATTCAGGTTTCCATAATGATATTGCATGCCATTTACACCAGGTTTCAGATATGCGATCTCTGGGCTATGATAGCGGATTCCGGGGTCAGGACTTGTGCAGGTGACCACTGGAAGTCCCAGGCAGAATGCATGATTCACGTTCAAACCGACATATCCAGGGCAAACCATGACATCCGCGGCATACATCCATGGGGCAGAGTCTTCAAGCTTTGAAAGTGCTCCAGGAAAGAATACATTCGTTAATCCCTCACGCTGAATTCGGAGCGTGAGTTTAGTTCGTTCTGGACCATCACCAATCATAATGAGCGTCGCTTTTCCCCTTGCGCTCAAAGCCTTGTGAAGGTCTAACAGAACTTCTGGTTGTTTATCCGCGATCAGACGTCCGAGAAAGACCACGGTTGCTCCTTGCTCCGGTAATCCCAGGCGAGACCGGACACTTTTTTTCCCCTCTGAGACTAAGGATCGGTGCAGTCGAAACAGCCTGTCCGTATCCAGTGTGTTCTGTGCGACAAAACGGTGTTCGGCAGACACATAAGGACGAATCATCTCAGCGATTTCATTGGTATAGCAAACACAACCGTCCACTCTTTTTGCCAGAGCCATACGGTAACGGTCAAGTAGGTTGCGCCCTGAAAATGCCCGCAGATTTGAAGAAAAATGTCCCCAGAGCAGTGTCCCAATCCCTTTTCTCCGGGCCGCAGCCAGTAACCAAGGTAGAGTAACAGTTCGGGGAGACTCCTCCGCCATTATAACAGCTGGATTGCATGCCACAACAGGGCGCATATTTTGGATCAATGCTCTCTGTCCACCAATCCATGTATTTTTCAATTCGATAAGGCTGTAGCTTGAACTGGATACAGGAGATAGTCCTTTGAAAGAAGTATCGGGAAAAGAACCAGCATACACAATTAGCCTCCCATGCAGGCGTTCGTTTAGTTTTTCTAGGATCGGGCGTCGATATTCCGGTAAATACCGCGTTATATAGGCAATAGGCCGACTCATGGGGTACCTGATCTGAAGTATATGCTCAAACCGAGCGATGATTTTACTAATCTCAAATTTTTGAGTTGCCCAAGTTGGGGCTCTCTCCCACAGTACGACATGATCTGGGTTCACCAAGAAGTTGTTGAGCTTGTGAAAACAAGGTTGCCACAATAGGCATGCCCAACCTAATCCCCGTGATCCTAGAGAGTCTGACAAAGAGTAGCCGGGAAGCATATGCACTGAGTTCGTGAACAAGTACTTGCATAACTCAATAGATCTCGGATGAAATCTTCAACTTTGAAACTGGGGCGGGGGAGACTCTTGCCATAACATCATCTCCACTGGAGCCATCCCCGGATATCAATTGGCCACAACGAACGATTCCCGCTCAGATGTAGGAATGAGTGTATTTGGGATCCTTCCTGTCGCATTTTGTATAAAACGGAAGCCCATAATCATCATGCGTTCATCTCGCCGTCAATTTTTTAGACGTCCATTCGGAGGATTATTTGAATCAATATCCCGAAGAAGCGGGGACATGAGGTTTGGTCTCGTAACCTATCTCTGGGGGCGGGATTGGGATCTCCCGACACTGATTCGGAACTGTCAGGATACGGGAATAGAAGGGGTGGAATTGCGAACCGAACATGCGCATGGGGTAGAAATACATCTATCCGCCGCAGAACGTGCAGCCGTGCAGGCACAATTTATGGATAGCGACGTGGTTTTGGTAGGGCTGGGAACCAACTGGTCCTTTCATCACACAGAGGCTGCCCAACAAGCACATGCAATCAGTCAAGCAAAAGCTTCGATTGTCTTAGCTCATGATGTAGGAGCGAGTGGTGTCAAAGTGAAGCCGGATGCTTTGCCCGATGGTACTCCCGAAGAACAGACGATCGCCCAGATTGGGCGGGCACTGCGGGCGCTCGGTCAATTTGGTGAGGATTATGGGCAGGAAATTCGACTTGAAGTTCATGGATATCGTACAGACGAACTACCCGTCGTCAGGCAAATCATGGAGGCGGCGAGTCATCATAATGTCCGTGTATGCTGGAATTGTAATGAGGCTGATTTGAATGAGCCGGGACTCACGCATAATTTTGATCTTGTCCGAGGCTACTTCGGGGAGACCGTCCATATTCGTGAACTCGATGGTGCTGCGTATCCATACAAACAACTCTTTGAGCTACTCGTGGAGTCCGAATATGCCGGCTGGATTTTATTGGAAGCGCGGACGGATCCCCCTGATCGGATTTCTGCGCTCAGGCACCAACGCTCATTATTTGATGCTCTGTTAAGACTGTACGAGAAAGATTGAAGCGAGCTAGGGTCAAACAAAAATGCCCGCACGGGGCGGGCATTCTGTTGTGGAGATGCCGGGAATCGAACCCGGGTCCGAAAGGTCGGACAGACAAGCGTCTACGTGTGTAGGTCACACCTTAATGTCTTGCATCTACCCTTGGCGTGCGACCGGGGCCGGGTGTCAGCAAAGGCTGATCGATACCGCTACCAAGATCCAGCCGGAATCCAGATAGGGTGCTCACATTTGGCGATGCCTTCTATACCACCTGTGAGCGGGTATGCATAGAAGACAGATAGCGGGTTTATGCCGCCATCGCGTACGAATAATCGTTCGCAGTTACAGGTTTTCTGACGTGATTTTTACGAGTCCAAGTCAGATTGACTCGACACGCAGCTTGTTGTGCGATGCAATCCGTCGAAGCCTGATCATCCCCATGGAGTACGAAATACGCCAAGAGTCAGAGAAAGGTTCATCAACGTAATCCGGATAGACCTGATTCAGGTACTCAGAGAAGGAAATTATCTGGAACGAACCTCGTCCCGAGACATGTCCGTTCCAACCGCAACGAGTCCATGCGATTCAAAAACCCGATCAATATCACGAACGACTCGGCGACGGATACTGCGCTTCAGAAAGGGAATTTTACTGCGTGAACCGCTTGGGTAGACCCGGTAGGGGTGCACAAACAAGCGCACATGCTGAGCACCGATCGGTACAGCCTCTACCTGGACAACAACCTTGTATAGAAGCCAGTTACGGATCGGGCGATTCACTGTAGAAACCGCATTTGGTGGAGAAGACGGGAGCAATTCCCATCCTGCCTCTATCAGGGCCTCTTCGATCTGGGACAACGGAACAACATCATTGTAATTGTACTCGTAGTCTCGGTAAAGAGGGTATAGCGTGGGAGAACAACCAATCACCGTCGAGGCCAAAAATAGGACCACAAGAAGGTTTTTGTACACGGAGATCTTACTTAGGCGGGAGTGGTGACTTTGCTGAAAGAGCGATCCAGGAATTCGATCATCAATTGGTTGAAGGCTTCAGGACGTTCCATCATCGGAGCATGTCCACATTTTTCGATGAACCGCAACTTTGCGTTAGGAAGCAATTCCTGGAACATGTGGGCGACATCAGGCGGGGTGATCTGATCTTCCGAACCCCATATGAGGAAAGCGGGAACGTTAACGTCACTGAGCTCGTCAACAACGAGATCTTTCATGGAACTACGGGCAAGCCAAACAAAACGAAGTGCGCGTAATCTGTTTGTTGCAATATCAGATATGCGGTCCAGCAGTTCTTCAGTTACCATTGCTGGGTCGTAGAATGTCTTTTCCGCTTTGACTCGAATATATTCGCGATCATTGCGTCGAAAAGTTGTATGCCCTACTTCTGTTTCGTAAATCCCGGAAGAGGCAGATAGTATCAGACCGGCAACATGTTTCGGGTGACAGGTAATGTATCTGACGGCGATTTGCCCGCCCAGGGAATTGCCAACCAGAATCATTTCATCAAGGCCCAGGAAAGTGGTAAATCTATATACGTAGTCAACGAGTCCCTGTACATTGGCCTGTTTACGGGGTAGATCATCCATCTTCAAATTGGGGACAATTGCCCGATACCCATTGGCTACCAAGGCGGAAGCCGCATCAAACCAGCCCTCTGGGTTCCCCAGAAGTCCATGCAGGAGAAGGATGGGCGGACGCTCATGATCTTCTCCCGAATCAATATATTCAAATCCGCCGGATTCGTGAGATTGTAGATTTGGCGGAAGGGAGTGATTATCTATAGAAGGAATAGGAGTCACCAGTTTGAATGCAAGAAAGATAAGTTATTTCGATGGAATAGGCAGAGCGTGAGAATGGAACCGATTAATGCACTCCTTAGTAAAATGCGGTTCTTTTTGGTTCTGCTATACCTTAACTACAAAATCAAATCATTATATGCCCTGTGGCAAGAAAAGGAAGCGTCATAAGATCGCAACACATAAGCGCAAAAAACGACTGCGCAAAAATCGTCATAAGAAGCGAAATCGCTAGGCTTGGCCGTCTGACGCTGATCTTTAATCTGGTTTGGGATTGAAGTCGGTAGGTAGTCATCATATTTTAGCCCGAGAGCAATGTCTAAGAATTATGGCTTAGGAGATGTGACACGTGCCCTAGGTTGGGGGCTTCTAATGGGTGGAGGAGTAGGTTTTACGCTGGGACTTTTGCTGGCTCCCGAGGAAGGCAGTCGGCTACGTCGTCGGGTAACCTTTCACTTGGAGGAGTTGGCTAAACAGGTCGGAAGCCTGGCGGACACGATGAAAGAGCCCCAGGAAAATGCGGGTGCAAAGTCTGAAGGGGAGGCGCTTGTAGCAAAAGCAAATGAGCAGGCGCAGGAAATAAATTCGCAGATGGAAGAGATCATGGGGTCTGCGTCTTCGGGGCGTTCGGAATCTTGAAAGGGAGGAGAATTATCGACGATCGGTTTGCAGTGCTGGTTGGATCGGCGAATTTCATGGCGAGCGGGGGGAATCCGTTTGCTCCAGATGTTTTCGACTATCGGTCTAAGACGACCTTCAACTATTTCCATCAACTGATTCCCAAACGTCGGGAAATTCTAGATCAGCTATTGGAGCTTATCCGCCGTGACGAAACAGAGGCTCTCGAAGATATTTTTGGCCCTGAAGGGCTCTCCGATGGTGTAAAACTGGCAAAGGCTGTTTATTCTGCACCGCTGATGGCAGCACGTAAGCGTTTTGTGCCAGATCCGTTTTTCAGCGCAGTTGACTTTGACGGGCTTCCCACAGGGGCACAGCGGCGTCTATTGGAAAACAGTGTCATTTTCAGTGGTCTATTTGGGCTACTTCGCCCGGATGACTTGGTACCGGAGTACAGGCTCAAAATGTCTGCTGCTCTCTCTGAAATCGGTCCCCTGACTACTTTCTGGAAGCCACACATTAGCCCATTTCTGAATAGAGTTGTTCGGAACCGCTTTGTTTGGGATTTATTGCCAGAGCCCTATCGCGAGGCGTGGGACGATGATGGATCTCATATTGCACGAGCAACGGTAGCATTCTACAATGCAGATGGGAGTGTCGTGAAAGAAGATGAGGTCTACCGTGGGCAACTCATGAATTTCATTGTACGCGATCCAGCGATCGATGTGGAAGCACTGGATGATTGGCGTCACCCGGGAGGTTTCAGGTTGTCTCGTGGGCGATCAAGCCTGGAAGGTGAGACGAAATCAGTCGTCATGATTCGCCGCTAAGGCAGCCTCATGCTGGAGTTGCACGCCCTCTTGATTCTTTTCTTCGCAGGCGTGGCCGGAGGGATTATGAACGTAATGGCGGGGGGAGGCTCAACCATTACGCTTCCTGCACTCATCTTATTGGGACTTGATGCCGGTGTAGCGAACGGGACGAATCGTGTTGCGATTCTTATCCAAAATATATCAGCCACGCTAACATTCTCGTCTCAGAAGAAGACCCGTATACGTAAAAGTGTCTCCTATGCGTTGTGGACGATCCCGGGAGCGATATCTGGTGCTTTTATGGCCACCCGGATTGAAGATGCCTTGTTCGAGAAAATTCTTGCGGGCCTGTTAATTGTGGTCGTTCTGACCATGCTTGTTCCGCGAGAGAATGGGGCTTCTGACAAGATTGCGAGGAAATCAGTCTGGACGGGACCGGCACTTTTGCTGATTGGATTCTATGGAGGATTTGTTCAGATAGGTGTCGGGTTTTTGTTTATGGCTGTATTTTTCCATTTATTGCATTTGGATCTGCTGACGACCACCGTTCACAAAGTCACGGTTATATTACTTTACACGGGTCTGACGCTTTTCGTGTTTGCAGTCTTGGGTAAAGTAGACTGGGGGTTTGGATTGACTTTGGCTGCAGGAAATGCGACAGGGGCATTTATCGCAGCTAAGGTTGCGATTCGGCGGGGCGAAAAGGTCATACGAGGAGTCATGGTCGTTGCCGTACTGATCATGGCCTTACGAATTTTAGGCTTGGTGTAAATGTACACTTGGCTCCAAACAGCCCACACCGTGAAATGACGTTATTGCTGTGTGTGGGGCTCAATCTGAATCATGGTCTTGAAGTGTGTGTAGATTTTGATAAATGCTTCATGCGCAATTAAAATGATCCATTTAACGTTGCAAGGCGGCGGACACAGCTATGGATACAGGCGAATTTTTAGCGGTGTTGACCTGGAATTGTTCTCTGGGGATATCCTGGCAATCACCGGTGCGAATGGCTCGGGAAAGTCAACCTTGCTGAAGATGTTGGCAGGAGTCCTCCGGCCGACAAACGGTGAAGTGAAACTGACCCTTGCAGAACAGGTCGTTCCACAGGAGCAGCATGCGTTACACATAGGACTCGTGGCACCGTATGTGAATGTATATGAGGATCTGACGTTGCGTGAGAATCTTAGATTTATAGGGAAGGCCCGGTCAATGAACTCAAACCCAGCACGGATAGAATCCACGGTCGCAGATGTTGGATTAACCGCTCACATTGACGAACCTGTAAGGACCTATTCAACAGGCATGCAGCAGCGGGTGCGTCTTGCAGCTGCTTTATTCCATGAACCCAAAGTTCTTTTGTTGGATGAGCCGACGTTGGGTTTGGATCCAAAAGGAAAAGAAATTTTCAGGAAAATGGTAGTTGGATCGAAGCAGGCCAGACACCTGGTTGTAATTGCTTCCAATTCGGAAGATGAAATCGCAATGGCAGATCAATTATTGTGTATCGAGGATTATGCACCAAAGGCGAGACTATTTGCATAGTCTTCACACAAATAGTCGTATACTTTGACCAAATCTAACATCTTAAAGTCATGATAGCCCGGCACCGTAAGGGCATGATCATCAAAAACACGAACAAGAAGGCAATCTCCGTCAAATTGGAAGGGCGTAGGATTGAGATTCCGGCCGGAGGTACGGTTCCCGTCACTTCTCAGGAAGTCATGGATAACGCATTACGGGATTTGCTGCAGGTTCGTGAATTAGCGATCGTTCGCCCGCTTACAGAAGAGGAAAACGAAGAAGTGCAGGAGAAATTTGGCCACCAGAGGAAGCCCGGAAAATCGAACCCCTCATGAAAGTACTGGCACTTGAGCCATGGTATGGTGGTTCGCACCGAAATTTTGTAAGCGGACTCATTCAAAATAGCCGCCACGAGTATGAACTCGTAACTATGGCATCAAGATTTTGGAAGTGGAGGCTTCAGGGTGGGGCCCAGACACTTGCACGGAAATCCAGGCAACTGATCGCAGATGGTTTTCAGCCCGATGTGATCTTGGCTTCCAGCATGGTCAATCTGCCGGCGTTTTTGGCCCTGGTCCGAAAAGAGATCGGTAGCGTGCCAGTAATTTATTATTTGCACGAAAATCAACTGACCTATCCGCTTTCGAGTGAGGAGAAGCGGGATTTATCGTATGCGTATATCAATTACCTCTCATGTCTGGCAGCGGATCAGGTTGTCTTCAATACAGAGTTTCACTACAAAGAATTTATCCGTGCTCTTCCTGGCCTATTGCGAGTATTTCCAGACTATACTCATTTGCACACCGTATCAGAAATCCAAGCAAAGAGTCGGGTCATGCATCTGGGAATGGATCTTCAAGCACATGCGAGCTATGCCAGCACAGGGGATACGAGAGATGGTCCACCGATCGTACTCTGGAATCAGCGTTGGGAGTATGACAAGAATCCAGAAGCTTTCTTCAGGATCATGAACCGCCTGGATGATGCAGGTTGCCGGTTTCGGTTGATTCTTGCAGGTAAGCGTTTTGAAGAGCAGCCATCTGAATTCGATGTTGCATTTGAACGTTACGCCGAGCGAATTCTACACTACGGATATGCAGAGGATTTTGAGGAGTACAGCCGTTTGTTGCATCGTGCAGATATTGTCGTATCAACCGCGATTCACGAATTTTTTGGAATCGCAATGATGGAAGCCATCTATTGCGGGTGTCATCCCCTGCTACCGAATCGTTTGAGTTATCCGGAATTGATTCCAGAAAATCTACATAAGCCACTACTGCATGCTCCCATCCTTTATGAAACGGAGGAAGAGTTGTTTTCAATTTTGAAGGGGATGTTGACCGGTGAAGAGCATCCACTTCCCACCAGCACACTTCGAGGGATCGTAGCCCGTCTTGATTGGTCGGTTCATGTAGAGCAATATGATGCTCTGATAGAGTCTTTAGTGTGAACGAGACGGCGTTGTCTCGTGTGGGGGTGGGAGAGTATGGGAAGGAAATGGTGGAGGCAGCTCCGAGGAAAGCTCTGTGGTTGCCAGGTTTTTGCGAGAGACGCGCTGGTCGGTTCATTTGATAATGCTGTCTGGTTGGGACTACTAATCCGGCTGGACTCACTCACGAAGGGGACAGAGTACCCCGAAATAACCCCCTAGTGGGGAACCATCTGCAGCCATTCTGATCTGATTCGAAATCCCTATTTTTGTAAAAACTCCTATGAACTGCGATGCCAACAGAACACTATCAGCGTGTAAAAACTTTTATGGAGAAGGTCGGCCAAGAGACCCCAACAGAAGTAGTGGTTCCAGATGAACATACACGGCTGCTTCGTGCTCGTTTGATTCTTGAGGAAGCATTGGAAACCGTGCATGCCCTTGGTATCTCGGTTCGAGTTCAGGGGCAGGAGGCAGACATAGATTCGTGTGAGTTTACGCCGAATAAGCCGGTTGATCTAGAAGGTGTAGCGGATGGGTGTGCCGACATATCTGTGGTAACGATAGGAACCTTGATTGCGTTTGGGATAGAAGATGAGGAACTGCTTCGTGAGGTAGATGAGGCGAATTTGCGAAAATTCGGATCCGGCAGTTATGCCCGTGAGGATGGCAAATGGATGAAACCACGAGATTGGACTCCTCCAAACATAGCAGGTGTGCTAGCGAATCAGTAGGGCGTGGCATGACGGCACAGAAATTCAGCAGATTTGCTTCCGGAATCCTTGGAACAGCATTGTGTTGTATTCATTTTTCCGATAAGTGAGAAACACAAAATCAATTTTGATGGACTCGCGCATAAAGTCCAGGGGATTGGTTGAGAGCAAACTCAGGTACAGTATCCGTAACCTGACAGTTATGGTCGGTAGTCTGCTCTTTGTGGTGCCCAGCGTAGTGGCCCAACGCTCACCTCAGATTGAGGTTGATTATGCGTCTTTTGCCTATGATGAGCAAGAGTCCCTGGTAGAACTTTATATGGCGCTAGAGGCGAGTTCCCTTACCTATGCAGCGCAGGATTCGGGGTACAGTATCGCGATTCCATTTCATTTGAGTTTGATACGTTCCTCAGCAGATGCGAATCGGGATCTAGCAGAGGATCATCCCGTATGGGTGCAGGAAGATGAACTTCGCTTCTTCGTGCCCGACACATCTTCAATAATTGAGGGGCGAGTTTTTTTACGTCAAACTCGATTCACGGTACTTCCAGGCAAGTATGAGCTACAAGTGGATCTATTGATTGCAGAGCAGGAAGTGATCCAGTCACGCCGAGACCTAATCATACCTGATTATAGCCAGCGGGAAAACTGTTTGCTTTCAGACATCATCTTGGCTTCCAGTATTGTGGATTCGAATGATAACGAGGATCCTCACTACAAAAATGGGTTATCGGTCGTCCCGAATACGAATCAATTGTACGGCGCGGATTCTGCACAACTATTCTATTATGTAGAAGCCTATAATACCGCTTGTGCTGCGTCGGATTCAGGTGAGTATACCGTGCTCGTGTATGTCGCAGAAGCAAGTAGTCCAGTCTGGGTTCCGGGCCTTGAGGAGCGATCTGAACGTAATGTGCGCCAGACAGATGTTCTCGTTGGTTCATTTGATTTGTCTGACCTTAGATCGGGGACTTATTTCCTGCACGTAGCAATTCTGAGTAGTACCAATGAGACTGTAGTAGAAGAGAGTCGAAAATTCTTTGTTTTCAATCCATCCGTAAATACTCTCCAGTCCGATATGATTACGGGTGACGAGACGTTTGAGACAAGTAGTTATGCAACTATGACGGAGGAAGAAATAGAAAGGAGATTGAAGTATATTCAAGTCATTGCGAATGACCAGGAGTCCAGACAGATTCGACGTGTTCAAGATTTGGATGAGCGAAGGAGATTATTAATGGATTTCTGGGAGGTACGTGATCCAACTCCCGGGGCAGAGGGGAATGAGTTCCGGGATGAGTTCTATCGTTTGTTGATGTATGCCAATGAACGCTATTCTGCTCACCGAGTCGAAGGATGGGAGACGGACCGCGGAAATACCCTTCTAAGGTATGGCAGGCCAACAAATATTGGATCGAATATGTACGAGCGGGGACGAAAGCCATACGAGATATGGAAGTACAATAACATTCCCGGTGAGGGACAGGCTGAGTTTATATTTGCGGATTTAGATGGATTTGGCGATTTCGAATTGATTCATTCTACGGTTGCGGGCGAGCGTAAACTCCCCGATTGGCCCCAAAGAATTTCCGATAGGTATTGACGTGGAAACAACAACAATAGAATCACTCTCAAAGCAGATTGGACAGACAGCTACTCTGCGGGGTTGGTTGCAGCAAAAACGTGGTTCCAAGGGACTTTTCTTTCTGGTTCTCCGTGATGGGACAGGTCAAGTCCAGTGTGTAGTGAATCAGCAGAATGTAGATGCGTCTTCATGGGAACATGCTTCTGTTGCAACTCAGGAGACATCACTGGTGATCAAAGGGGAAGTCCAGAAGGATGAACGTCAGGTTGGGGGTGTGGAAGTGCAGGTTTCGAGCATTGACGTAATCCAGATCGTAAGCGACTATCCAATTACTCCCAAGTCACATGGAGTAGAATTTTTGATGGATCGGCGTCATCTCTGGCTTCGAAGTCGGCGCCCCTGGGCGGTGATGCGTATTCGAAACCGCATCATTATGAGCATACACAATTTCTTTCAGGAGCGTGGTTTTCTTCAGATGGATGCTCCGCTTCTTACAAAGAATGCGGTGGAAGGAACCAGTACGCTCTTTGAGATTGACTATTTCGGGAGTTCAGCATATCTGACACAGAGTGGCCAGCTTCATGGGGAAGTTATGGCAATGGCTTTCAATAAGATCTATACCTTCGGCCCTGTTTTTCGTGCGGAAAAATCAAAGACACGGAGGCATCTGACTGAATTCTGGATGATAGAGCCCGAAATGGCATTTTATGATCTGGAAATGAATATGACGCTAGCAGAGGACTTTCTGGTTCGGATTGCTTCGGATGCGGTGTCTGACTGTGAAGAGGAACTCGAGCTATTGGGACGGGATCTGGACGCACTGTACCGAATTCAGACACCATTTCCGCGCTTGACGTACAGCGAAGCCGTGGAGCTTATTCGAAGCGAAAAAACCCGGCTCCTGATTGAAGAAAGGCAACAAGGGTTACGCGGTGAGAAATCAGATCTCGAAAACGAGTGCGCACAGAACAAAGAGATTTATGGGCGCTCAAAGGAGTGGAAGAAGCGTCGTATTGATGCGCGTGAGATTGAGATCAATACTCGTCTTGATCAGATCGAGGAAGAACTGCGGAACTTACCTCAGTGGTGGCAATCAGCGGCTGAGTTTGAATGGGGTAAAGATTTTGGCGGTAGCGACGAGACATTATTAACTTGGCATTTTGATCGCCCAATTATTGTGCATCGTTATCCAGAAGCCGTCAAAGCGTTCTATATGAAGCGCGATCCAGAAGATGACCGCCTAGCACTTGGGATGGATGTTCTTGCTCCTGAAGGTTTTGGAGAGATTATTGGTGGTGGCCAACGCGCAGATGATTTGGCTTTTTTAGAGGAACAGGTGAGACGGCATAATCTTCCTCAGGAAGCTTTTGAATGGTATTTTGATCTTCGCCGATATGGCAGTGTGCCCCACAGCGGCTTTGGTCTGGGCCTTGAACGGACGGTTGCATGGGTTTGCGGACTTGAACATATCCGGGAAACGATTCCGTTTCCTCGAACACTCGGACGACTCACACCATAGGAATGGAACGTTATCCACAGAGGCCGCTACAGTTTACTCCACGGTTGCCGGAAGAAATGTTAGCGCGGGCCGAGCAATTCCGTGCACTGATGCAGCAGCGGCGTTCTGTCCGCACATTCAGTAGCCGTCCAGTCCCTCGTGAGTTGATTGAACAGGCGATTCTGACCGCCGGCACGGCTCCTAGCGGAGCGCATCGGGAGCCGTGGCATTTTGTTGCTGTGAATGATCCTAGAATACAATCGGAGATTCGAAGAGCTGCCGAAAAAGAAGAGCGCGAGAGCTACAAGCGGCGAATGTCTAAGGAATGGTTGGATGCCCTTCACCCACTTGGCACCGACTGGAACAAGCCGTTTCTTGAAATGGCTCCCTGGTTGGTGGTCTGTTTTGCCAAGAATATTGGTGATGACGGAATGAAAAATTATTATGTTCAAGAGAGTTGTGGAATTGCCTGCGGATTATTCATCGCCGCGATCCACAATATGGGCTTGGTGACACTGACTCATACTCCTAGCCCAATGCGATTCCTGGGTGACATCCTTAAGAGACCCAAACATGAAAGGGCCTATATTCTCTTTCCTGTGGGATACCCTGCGGAGGGTGTGATGGTACCGGATCTAAAACGAAAAAGCCAGGAACAGTTAGTTACCTGGCAAGAACGCGATTAAGCAGGGCCTTCGGGATCCTTACCCATACAGCAAGGATCCCGAAGGAAGCGGGTTTGGATTAGTGCACAAAGAGAATCTCACTGTAATTTGGCAGTGGCCACTTATCGTGTGGCGTTAGGCCTTCCAGTGCATCCGCAGCTTGCCGAACTTTGAGCATAGCAGGAATGACATTGTCTTTCTTGTGCTGTGCATTTTCGTGCAGATCGTCAACATGTACGTCTAGTTGTTCGGTCAATTCATCTACTGCACTAACCAGTTCGGAAAGGCGGCGATTGACCGATTCTGCAGTGTGAGCAGCGGGAGACACAGCTTTCGACTTCAGACCGGCTTTTGAAGAATGAAGCGAGATCTGTAAGAGTTCATTCAGGTACTCAAAGCCTGCCGGTATGATTTGTGTCCGAACCAGGTTTTCCAGCGTCCTCCCTTCGATATCAATTGCCATCTCATATTGTTCAAAGGCAACTTCCTTACGAGCTTCTAGCTCCGCGGCACTTAGAATGCCAAAAGAAGAGAACAGTGCAACGTTCTTTTCAGAATCAAAATGCTGGAGTGCATCAACACTTGTGCGCAGGTTCAACAAGCCACGTTCTTCGGCCTCTTCATGCCATGCCTCTGCGTAGTTGTCTCCTTCAAACAGGATAGATTGAGACTCCATCGCAATTTTGCTTAGAAGGTCAAGCACCGTTTTCTTGAAAACCTCAGGATCATTCTTGTCTTTTCCACGGAGAGCATCACGCAGGCTGTTTGCAAAGTCCCGCAGGGATTCAGCAACGGTCGCGTTCAATACAACATTCGGGAAGGCCAGTCCCTGGCTTGATCCCACGGCACGGAATTCGAATTTATTGCCCGTGAAAGCAAACGGGGAGGTGCGGTTACGGTCACCTGCGTGCTTCGGAACTAGTGGCAACATACTTACCCCCAGAAACAGGTCGGTATCTTTGGCCGATGTTAGTTCATCGCCATTGATCAGTTTTTGGTATAGATCATATAGCTGCGAGCCAAGGAAAACACTCAGGATCGCCGGTGGTGCTTCGTTCGCTCCCAGACGGTGGTCATTACCTGCAGAAGTCACGGATAGCCGAAGCAGGTCTTGATGTCTATAGACGGCACGGATCACTGCCGTGCAGAAAATCAGAAAAGTAAGATTCTCGTGAGGCGCGTGACCAGGGTCCAACAGGTTCTCTCCTTCATCAGTTGAGATTGACCAGTTGATATGCTTACCGGAGCCGTTCAGATCAGCAAACGGTTTCTCGTGCAAGAGAGCTACCAGCCCATGTTTACGCGCAATCCGCTTGAGCGTAATCATGATGAGATGCTGATGATCTGAGGCGATCCCGCTGGTTTCGAATACAGGAGCGAGTTCGTACTGACTGGGTGCTACTTCGTTATGCCTTGTCTTGACGGGGATCCCGAGGCGGTAGAGTTCTTTTTCTGCATCCAACATACAGGAAAGCTGTCTGCCTGGGATTTCGCCGAAGTAGTGGTCATCCAATTGCTGTCCCTTGGGTGGGTTCGCACCAAGGAGGGTCCGTCCTGTGTTCACTAGGTCTGGTCGGCGATAAAAATATTCTTCATCAATCAGGAAATATTCCTGTTCTGCTCCGACCGTCGTTTGCACACGCTCGGTATCTTTTCCGAGCATACGGAGGACGCGGCGTGCCTGCCGGTCCAAAGCGTCGATTGACCTCAGGAGCGGGGTTTTATGATCAAGTGATTCCCCCGTCCAGGAAACAAAGCAGGTAGGAATAGCCAAGTAGCTTCCGTTTTCATTCTCGACCAAGAAAGCTGGCGAAGAGGGGTCCCACACCGTGTACCCACGCGCTTCATGTGTGCCCCGAAGTCCTCCGTTGGGAAAGCTGGAAGCATCGGGTTCTCCCTGAATTAAATCCTTTCCACTCAGGGAGGTGATGGCACTTCCAACGATGGTTGGGTTGATGAAGCTGTCATGCTTTCCTGCAGTTCCACCTGTCAGAGGCTGAAACCAGTGGACAAAGTGCGTAGCACCGCGCTCCAGTGCCCATTCTTTCATCGTAAGAGCTACGATTTCTGCATGATTTGTGGCAATTGGTGAGCCTTTTGTGATGCAGTTGACCATTCCTTGGAAGACCTGTTTTGGCAGTCGCTTACGCATTTCGTCAATGCTAAACGTGTTTTCTGCAAAATTCTCTTCCAGATCAGGTGGAGTGATCTTTTCAATGTGGTTCGCGCGATGTTTAGTTGCGGCAGTGAGATTATGAAGTCGAGTACTCATAAGGTTGAAGTTGTGTGTTGATGTAGTCCGAGCTCAGCAGGCTCATAGCGACAAAGTTACGCAATAGTAAAGAATATGTTCAGGAAATTTGGCAGTATTCACGGAATATTGACAGAAAAAATACCTTTTTTCTTCAATAAATCAAATTATCTGCGTATACCCCCTAAATTAGTCAATAATGGCTTTATGATCGACACGCCTGGATTTCGTGCGAATCGGTCGACGATGGCGGTCAGATTGGAGAAAGGGCCGGGTACAGACAAAGAAGCCGCTCCAGTATCATAGTGGATACTGGAAGAGCAGGGGCTCAAGGGTAGAAAAAGCTCTTTGATGGGGAGATCAGGTCTTGAATCCCCATATTGGTGGTAAAAGTTTAGCGTCCAAGATAGTGAAGTGTACGCTGTGCTGTGATATCTCCAGTTAGTGTGTAGAAATAGGTCCCCGTACCCAATCCATCCGCGTGTAACACAGTGGAATACTCACCTACTTGGTGATAGTGGTCCGTCAGTGTGCGAACGCGTTGGCCAAGTATGTTGAATAGCTCCAGGACCACTCGACTGGGGCTACCGACCCTATAGGTTATGGTAGTGGAGTTTGTGAATGGGTTAGGATAGTTTCCAAGGAGGCTTGTCTCATCATGTTCGGGAAGATCTTCATTACTGGTCGGCGATCTCAATTGGAATTGCATCCAATTTACCGCTGGCGTTCCTGCATGGAAATGAAGTTTCATCACCTGGGTCCCTTCATCCAGTTCAATTCCGGCTACACGGACAGTTTGAAAACCACTGCGAGCAGCATGGTCTATAACCCCGGTTTTATCGATACCGTCAAATTCGAGGGAAAATGAGATACGTGCTGCCTGACTGGTCCTGGCCATCCTGATTTGAAGGTTATACATTCCGGCCTGCTCTACATGAACGGTGTAGGCAACCCATTCTCCTCGTGCAGTATTTCCAATGTGGTAGCCAATGCCATCGGTTGTAGGATAGACATCCACTCCTTCGTCAAGTCGAATCCCATTCCCATCATTTGAGGATGAGCGGTCCCGATAGGCGACTCCGGGGCCACCCAGGTCAAAATACTCGGCCTGAATTCGTTCTTGAATCGGGTGTGGGCGCATTAGATAGGGGGCATTCTGCGTACATGAATCGCCTACAGTTATCGTCTCTGTCTCTGATGAGCTAGACCATCCGCCAACATCAATTGCCCTGGCACGCACCGCATAGCATCCTTGGGATACATTTTCAACAGAGGTACTCCACTCAGCTGCGCCGCCTGAGATCGTTTCAATTAGACCATCATCCTGATAGAGTTCCACTCTCAGTATCCGGCCGTCAGGATCTTTTGCAGTCCCTGTGAGAGTAGCTGTATTGCCTGCTTCTAGGCTCGCAGGGGCTTCAATTGTAACTTGAGGCACATCCACGTAACGGTAAACCCGCACGTAATCAATCAGCATTTTTTGCGGAAAGATACTATCGTCAATGCCTTGTTGACCTCCCCAGGTGCCTCCGATTGCAATATTCAGGATCAAATAAAAATCTTTGTCAAATGGCCATTTTTGCCAATTACTCAGTCCTTTGGAATAGGTCCAGTACGGGTTGCCGTCTACGGAAAATACCATCTGGATCGGGGTCCACTCGACGGCATAAACATGCAAAGCCTCCGATGCATCGGAGACTTGTGTTGAGCCGCCTGGGGGTTGTGCTCCCCCGTTCCAATTGTAGGCATCGGTATGAATCGTCGCATGAATGGATCCATGGTTGTGTCCCACATGTTCCATGATGTCAATCTCTCCAGTATCGGGCCACCCACCATTGCCATACGAACTGTTCGTTGGGAGCATCCAAATTGCGGGCCAGGTGCCAACACCAGACGGGAGTTGAGCACGGACTTCAACCCGCCCATATGTCCAGTCCCCTTTTGTTTTGGAGACCAGTTTAGCAGAAGTGTAGTCACGACCATTCAGGGATTCTTTTTTAGCTTCAATAATTAGATGCCCATCCTCAACTCGTACATTTTCCTCACGATTTACGGTATAGGATTGTTGTTCTGCGTTACCACATCCAGGTAGATTGGGGCAGGTGTCATATGACCAAAGAGTGGGGTCCGGGAGTCCTGTATATTCAAACTCGTCGCTCCATATCAACTCCCATGATGACTGAGCATACAGATTAGACGCTGTAACGAAACCGAAAAAGCAAAAAATTGCCAAAAATATAGCGCGTATCATGAGGCAGTTGTTTCCAAATTGTCCATGTGCGAAAACAGAAATTTTGACAAAATGTTCACATTTCGGGGGTATTCGGCCTGAATTTCCAACTACATACCGGAAGCCAAATTGATGGGGGACTTAGGTACGAACTGTCCGTGGGTGTCTCTACAGCTTACCGGACTCATTCACATGTCAAACCCGGCGCTGACGCAGTCCACAAGTCCAAGTTCTATGTTCGTATATGCAGTATGTGTTCAAACATGTAGTCATTCAAGTCTCGCAGGTATGAGCATATTTTCATTGAATTATCTCACAGGATTGTCGGTGATATACAACAGAATCGTTGTCAACGAAATTGTTGTATAAAACTTGTTTGAAAAGTTTATGGAGCTACAAGAAAATCTTGCTTATTGGTGTTTGAGAGACGACCGTAGGGACGAGAATCAGTTAACCATAATTTGCCGGAAAAGCATCGTATCTACATGGATGGATGAAGTTGAGCGAAGAGCGATTAACAAAGTACTGTCTGGCTGTAACCTCCGCATAGAATTGGCGAGGTATGTTCTGGTGGAATTGGCAATATCCTCATGGACAATCTGATCCTTTGTGAGTCCTAGCTGCAGACCTGCCAATGCAAGCGCTTCATTGCGGAGTGCACGCCCCAAAGAGGCAGCCGGATTGGAGGTTACTTCGGAAGGTGGAAGTTCGGGGAGCCAGAAGAAATAATCATCACCGGTAAAGGTATGAGTGCTCCCATTCATCGTAAAGGTTGCGAGTGGTGTTTCTGGTTTCAGGGGGAGTGCGGCAGTATCATAGGTGTCGTCAAGAGAAACAGAGTTATTCGTGATTCGACCCAGAGCGGCTCGAAGAGATCGTACACCTTCCGCGTTGATTTGCACATTTCGATTTTCCATGAAGGTGCGAACAAAGCGATCTCCTTCCAACCGTCTTTTGCGGATGCGTAACAGGCCTGCGATGCCGCCTTTTCGGTTTTGGAATTCGGACTCTGCTATGACAGGGGTTCTTATCCGATCTTCAACCTTGATAATGTGCCACCCCTGTCGACTACGAACTGGGTCAGAATATTGTCCTACGGATAATGCAAAAGCAGCTTCAGCGAAGGCATCATCCACCTGAAAGTATCGAATTTCTCCAAGCCACCCAGCCGTAGAGTCAAAATATTCGGTTCTGAATGCAACCTGTGCCTCGTCAAGGAAGGGATTTCCAGCCTCCAGTCGTGCATGGGCGGTACGTGCATCGGCTTCATTGCGATAAAAGAGATGACGGACGATCATCGGTTGTTTATACCGGGCGAATGCCTGCCGAATTTCTGTTTCGGTTAGCTGGGGGAGCCGCTCAAGAAATTCAATTTCGTAGTAACGTCCACCGACCGCACGTTTAAGGGATAGTTCGGTGAACTCAGAGAGTAATGAATCAGAGTTCAGATTACGGCGCAGAGCCTCCTCATACCAGAGATGCTCTTCGATGAGTACGTCAAGGTGCTCATAACGGGCTTCAGGGGTATCATTCTGGCCGCTCTGGATTAATGCCTGGACGTAGGAGCGTTCAAAATCTCCAACAGTAATGGCGTGTCCGTCAATGTGGGCTAGAGCTTGATCTCGTTCACTCAAGGGCGAGGAGCATCTGACAAGCAACAGCAAGATCGGGAGGATACCCCAGTACTCAGAAATATACCCGAAAATCCACCACCTGCGTCTGTCCGAGAAGGTCAAATGGCGTGTATGCATAATCAAATCCAAGCCGAACGCCGAAAGTTCGTACATCTATTCCGGCTCCAAACGTCAGATGACTGTCTACATTGTCCAGGAATAGATCTTTGTATCCGCCTCGAAGATCAAAATTAAAGGTTCGGTTATGGACACGCAACTGAGCCCCTGCGTCCCCATTCAGGCTATTATCGTTGCTCTGTTGTATATCGGCCAGAGCAGATAACTCAATCATTCCAGCCTTTACAATCGGCATGGCAATGCCAAACTTAAAGGAGAGGGGCAAATCCCAGGAATCCATTTCGATGTGGGCAGGGATATCAGGATTATTGCCGCTGATCGTTTCATCAATGTCAACAAACACAACGCTGTTGACGCCGGTCATCTGCATTTTTCCACCGAAATTCTGGATTGATGCAGCGATAATCAGTCCACGCAGATAATCAGACTGCAGAACAAATCCAAAGTCGAAGCCAATCGTACTGGCAGTCATATCTCTGATCTGTTGGCGGACATATTTGGCTGTGCCACCAAAGTAGAAGGATTCAGTCAGAGGCTGCGCATACGTGAGTCCTAAGCTAAAATCACTCGCACGAAAAGTTTCGCCCGTGCCCTCAGGGAAGGCGACCGTTCGTACGATCATATCCCCATAGTTCACTGCAGCGACGCTAAGCCCCAGAACACGATCACCATATACAGGCACTACGACGGCTGCGGCGTTGTAGTCAATGTCTGCGAACCAGCGAGAATGTGATAGAAATACACTTCCGGCGGAGTGATTCCCGTAGGAGCGGGCAGCGCCGGCTGGATTCCAGAAAAGCGCATCTGCGCCGGTTGCAATGGCAGTGTAGGCATGCCCGAGCGCCTGTCCACGAGCACCTGTTCCAAGGGTCAGGAAGCTGGCGGCAGTGGTCCCCGTGCGGCTTTGCGCAAGCACGAGATCTGAGCTACAGAAGATCAAGAGCAACGGTAGCACAAATCGGTAGATCACGATGCGGATGATAGGGCTCATTTAATAAGGGCGAATTTGCCCACATGTTCTCCTATACCAGGAGCTTCCACATGGAATACATACACACCAAAGGCAATATCCTGCTGCTCTTCCGTGCGAAGATCCCACCACTCCGCTCCATCGCTCGTCACACCATCGTGATGAAGAGTACGGATCAGTTCCCCCCGGATATTAAAGATGCGAATGGTGCACTGCGGCGGAAGATTGATAAACTGGATCCGCCGCTCACCTCGGCCTTCAATTTGGCTTCTAGGTTCAAACGAAGAGGTGCCTACGTAGGGATTTGGAACCACAGCAATGCGATCAAGCTCGCTGCGTGCCAGATCCGTATCAATCAGCGATGAGCGTAGGGTAAACTGGAAGAAATCTCCCGTAGCAAACGGTTTTTTGCTACTCACATGAAAGGAGTTTCCAGCAGCAGGGGCAACAGAGCTTCCATCGGGAGAATTGAACTTGATCCGGTAACGAAAACGCCAAGGGCCACGACCGGTAGGACGCTCAGCGATAATAGCCTGATCTCCGGCATCAAACACACCGCTGTCATTGGTATCCTGCATAAAGAGTTCAGCAGGCATATTCTTGGTTTTGTTGATGGTGAAGATTGGAACTTCATCTCGCAAATATCCAAAGAATCGTGGTGGTCGATACAGGGAATCGTTCGGGGAAACCCAGATTAGCTGATAGTCGTCCGGCGATGCACGAAACGCTGATGTGGTATCCCGATCCACCGAGGCAATCCAGTTTGTGGAGTATCCATCCAAGGTACGCGGATCCAGATCATAGATTTCATTTTGCGTGCCCTCGTTTGCCAGAAATCCCGTCTGCATCGGGTCCAGTTGGCAACCCAAGGGAGGAGGACATTCGACGTTGTCTATTTCGATAATGAACCCGCCTGCGGGAGGGGTGGCATCAATCATTGGCGACGGGTCGATGAGGTTTTCACCGGAGACAATGTTTACCACCTCATAGGCTCTTGTCTGGTACAGGTCCGAAATATCAGACACGGGTTCGCTAAAGAAAGAAATACGATAGATCCCCTCAAAGTCGGCCTGCGCCTCCTGAATTACCCGTACATTGATGGATCCAGATCCGAGTCCTTCAGTTACGCGGCTTAGATCCTCATTTGCACCACCCTCGACATATCCAACAGGGACAGATCGCGGGACGACGACAGCGGCATTGCGTGAATATCCGGTTAGGCGTCCCGCCTGATTAACACTAACATTGAAGGAGTTTTCTTGGGGATCAATTGACTCTTTCGTCGGATCATTAGGATCCCGGAACCCACGATCATATGCGACCAGTGCATAATAGTAGGTGATTCCGTTGGTTACATTCTCATCGATGTAGTAAAACTGGAGGCCAGTATTGTCTCCCAAATTATAAACGGCTTCGCCTTCTAAGACGGTGACAGGTCCTTGGATATCGTTCTCTAAATCCCACTGAGCAATGGGCTTAAAGAAGGTAGCAGTGCCATCTATGTCCGTAATTGTGCGCGCATCAAAGAGTAGAGGATCCGTGCCTTTATAAAGTTTGAATCCTTCAAAGTCAAACTCTTGGGTAAAGCGGTCGAAGCTTCGGACCGCTATTGTATCCCAACTAAGCACGACGCGCCCATCACCAGGGACCGCGGTCAATGCCGGTAGGAAGGGGGGCTGAGCAAACGTGTAATCAGCATTGAAAATGCTTTGGGCCGTACGACGGTTTTTGAAGAAATCACGCTCATCTTCTCCAAAGATCCAGGCCGTAGAGAAGAAATCTGTCCCCCCCGATTCGAGCCCAATTTCTCCAGAGGAGAAAAGGATGAAGGGCTCAAGGTCCGCCTTAAAGGCTTCAGGTTTCGTTCCCAAGGGAAATTGGGCATAGTTGATGATACGATCCCACATCCACGAGTCGTCGCGTAGATTATCTCCGCTTTCATAAAAGGGGCGAGTCTGTAAATCAAAGCCAGTCAAGCCAACCTGATCAGACTCATCTACATCCAATTCGTCAAAATTAGGCTCCCCAAGAGTGGGGATCCCATCAGCCTCACCATCATCGGGGCCAGGGTAGCCCAGATCAAATGGTCCTTGACCATCTCGGCCTACATCATTGTTGAGTGCCTCGCCGGGATCTAGGATTCCGTTGCCATTTTCATCGGAAAAGCCAACCCAGTCCAAGTTCTCATCCCCAGTCCACCAGCGTCCAGCGATGTACGCCGGTCGCGACTCGATGGGGCCATAATAGGCTTCAAAATCCACCAGATTATACATTGAACTGGCAACCCCCAGGATCTGCTGCTGTCCTTCTACCAGTGTACCGGGACCGTTGAATCTGGACTCATCGGTCATCCCATCTTCGTCGTTGTCCAGTGCATCACTCGCTCGAGCCGGGCTCTCAAGGAATGCAAACCCGGTATACCCTAAGTCATAGTTCCCTCCAGTGGGGCGTGTACCAATCCCATCCTGATCCCAGCCGTATGCAACATCCTGCTGAGGGTCAAAGGCCGCATTTTCGTCACCCTCCTCATTCCCTAGGCCATAATCCATGATTTGTCCCAGATAAAGATCCGTATGGGTTTTATTCGAGACGTTTGTGATCCGGTAGAGGATGAACATGAGATCTTCCGCAAGTACATTGGCCCACTGGAAGAGGCGAACCTGTGTTTGCAGTCCCATTCCCCCGATCGTCGAATCTGCACTGCTTGCATAGAACACACCGTATTCACTGTTTGGTCGTTGCGTTTCGGGGTCAATGGCATACTCTAAATCTGTAAAGTCATCCATCACGTAGAAGCTTTCCAGGTCTGCATTAAAGACATTTCGACCAAAAAAGCCGTTCCAGTTCCCCGGCCAACCGGGGTCATCAGGGTTGTTTAGGCGATCGGGCCAGAACTGGGGCCAGGAAGTCGGGTCATCACTAAGGGCGGGGGTAGGGGTCCGCTGTCCAGTAATTGGGTCCAAGCGATTCTCATTCATGAACCCTGGCAGGGGAGTCCACCCCCAGAGAGAACCGTCCGGGCTTAACCGTTTTCCAAAATCCCGATACGTAAGGATGACTGGATTCAGGATCGTATCGTTTCTGGCTCCTGAGAAAAATTCCGGCCACTTAAGACGTTCCCCTGGAACCTGTCCGGCGACCATGATTCCCACGCCATCAATGTGGCGCCCTCCGATACCTCGCGGCCAAACCCCCCATGGGATGTCATTCCATCGGGCGAGCTCACCGTGATTACGGAAGTTCGTCTCTATCAGATTACCATCCAAGATTCCACGTGCAATCAGAGTCTCATCTCCCCTGAGATCGGGAGGTATATTCTGCCCTTCTGCGATTGGAGGCAGTATACAGAGCAAGCCCAGGCCAAGAAGGATACATTGGATTTTTGAGCACTGCATTAGAAACGGTAGTTGAGTCCAATACTGACTTTACGTGGTGCCCCAAAGTTTCCCTGACGATAAAAGAACTCATCTAGGCTGTTGAGTCCACCTACCTGCGCACCTGTCCGCCGAAAGAGCTCCAGTGTGACCGATTCATCTGCGCGTCCGGTATCTTCGTACACGCCAACCTCCTGGACGGTATCAAAGACATTCTGGGCTTGCAGGAATAATTGCACGTTCGGTCGGATTCCAGGAATGCGGTAGTACATCCGGATATCCGTTCCAAATATGAGTGGTTTGGTTGCGTTATTCTTTTTTGCCGAGCGGATAAACTCTCGCACTGTTGTGTAAGGCGTACCGCTTTGCAAACGATTGATCAGCGTGATTGATAGTCCCGAGATTGGTTCCAAGGTAATCGTATTATTGAGCACATGTCTACGGTCCCAATCCAGTCGGACGAGAGAAAGTATTTCATCCAGGCCGGCCTGTTGGCGACCAAATGCTTCTCCAGGGCTAGAGGACGTGCCTTCCGCGAATTGAAGTGTGTAATCAATGGTCCAGCTCAAGGAGCCTCCGGGGCGCTGGAACAGGGAAAACGTGAGTCCCCGGATTGTGCCGTAATCCCGGTTAATCCACCGGATTACAAAGTCGCCTTGCGGGGTTCGTGAAATTTCCTGTCCTGTCAAGTTCCGCACGTCCTTTGAAAAGACCGTGATCTCCATCCCGATACGACTGGTGAACCCCTGTTGCAGCCCGATCTCAAACGAGAGGGTACGTTCAGGATTGATCCCGGGATTACCAAATGAATTGGACAAGGAAGCGGGGTTGACCTCGTATTCAGGATTTGTGTACAGTAGCCCGAACGAAGGAATCTGGAAGAAGAGCCCTGCCGAAAAACGCATCACACCGGTTTCCGAGATTGGGAATGCCACCCCAAGTCGAGGGCTAAGTTGCATGTCTACTTTTGCAGGCTCCCGGTTGGAGCGTGTGCTCCCTGGACTATCTGGATCGGGGATTTCTTCAAGCTCCCCCTGCCCCCAGTCAATTGGAGACAAATAATCCGGGTCAAAGTAATCAAACCGCAGGCCTGCATTTACAATCAATCCCGTGAATTCCATTTTGTCCTGGATGTACGCGGAGAACTCAACAGGTTTTGCCTGAAGGAGATTATCGGCGAACTGATCAGGGGACGGTTGGGGCAGGTTCCCTGTTCGGAAGGAACGTTCAATGCCAAAGTCACGGTTATCCAAGGTATGAAGACGGGCTTGGACTCCTACCTTGACAAGGTGAACCCGGTTGAGTTGATGGGAGTAATCGGCTACAACCGTATGTGTTGCCGTGAGTTGGTCACTGGTGCCCAGGTCATTGCCGGAGACAGCAAATGCATTGGCCCCCTGTAGAAATCCAAAATCGCTACTCACATAGCGTTCATCGAATGGAGACTCGTACAGATACACATCCGTCTTATCATGCAGATAGCTGTACGATAGATTGGCAAATGCACTGTTGCCGATCGTATAACGTACTCCCAAGATGTGTGTCTGGTTAAAAAAGTGAACGGTGTTTATCCCGTCAGGAGTGTACTTGCGAAAGTGACTGTATGGTTTGAAAGTGCCTGACTGGATAAAAATATTGTAGTCAAACTTCAGCCGGGAGGTCAATGAGTAACCGAGGGTGGCGTTTACAGACACGCGATCCGTGCGGTTACGGGGGACGAAATCGCCATTTCCTGAAGAGGCAATGATCCACGCCTCCGGGGGTAGTCCGGTATTTAGATTTTGGGATGAATCTGATGGCGCAAATAAATTTCGTCCAATAAAGTGCGAGTTGTCCTGCAGATAACGGACAGTGGCTTGGATTCCTAGACGATCACGAAGGATTGGGCCTCCCAGAGACGCCTGGACATCAACCAGGTTCGGTAAGCTGGCTGCTTCGGCATACGAGACCGTGTCTGGAGCAAAGTCGGAGAAGGAGAGTGCCTGTCCAGGGCCCGCGGTTCGTCCGACAAACTCCAAATCGCGATTACTGGCAATCGCGCCAGCATAGGCGAGGAGGGATCCACTCCATTTGTCAGGTACATCTTTCGTGACAATATTCACGACACCGCTGGTCGCCTGGCCATATTCAGCATTAAAGACCCCACTGATGACCTCCAGGCTTTCGACCATGTTCTGTTCAATATCGAACGCGGCATCTTTGCTGAAGGCATTGGTAATGGGAACCCCGTTGACTAGGTAGGTCACTTCGCCAGTTCGTCCTCCTCGGAAGTGCCCGTCGACTACACCTGCTTGCAGGTTGATTGCATCCCGCACATTGGTCACCGGCAATACTTCAAGTTGTTCGGCATCAATCACAGATGTGGTTGTTGTCCGGTCCATCTCCACAATCGGGCGCTCTGCCACCACAATAACCTCTTCTCCCTCAATGGTCTCCTCACGAAGCTCAAAATTTACGGTGGTAGTTTGGTCCTGTACCACGCGTACATTTTGCGTGATCACGGTCGCGAAACCGACGAAGGATGCCCGAACACTGTAGGTTCCTGGAGGGACGTTCAGGATATGATAATATCCATCTGCATCGGTTACTCCCCCGATTGAGGTTCCTACGATGACCACGTTCACCCCAGGCAGCGCCAAGTCTGTCCCTGCTTCGAGGACTCTGCCGGCAATCTTCCCGGTCGGGCCATCGGTGGGGTGGGCAGATAAACTTCCCACCCCACCGATAGAAAGCAAGAATAGGATCACGCAGAATCCAGCATGCTTGCGTCCCGATAATGTTTGCATTATTTGATCAGGACCATACGTTGGGTCATTAGTACCGACGATCCTGTTTCAAGTCTATAGAAGTAAATACCGGATGCCAGCCCTTCGGCATTGAACTGGACCGTGTGTTTACCTGCCATGTGTGGTTTTCGATCTAACAGCGTTGCCACGGTCCGCCCCATTGCATCAAACACGCGCAGGGTTACGCTTTCGGAAGCGGGAAGTGAGAATTGGATTGAGGTGCTGGGATTAAACGGATTCGGATAATTCTGATCCAGAACAATCTCACCTGGCAGTTCTTCAACTTCAACATTCACTCCAGTTTCCATTGTTCGACCGACGAGTGCTACAGCCGGCCACTGTGCTGGCGTATTCCACCACTGCCCGTCTGCATTTGCCTTCGTTGACCATTGAATCTGATTATCACGGTTCCCTCCGTCCCCATCATTCAGCACGAAGTTGAAGGGGAAATAGCCAATTTCATCGCCGGTAGGCAAGGGAACGACTGCATCCATGTCATCAACACTTTGAATCTGATCCATGGGGAACAGGGAAAGAATTTTGTAGCCAACAACCCCGCCATTTTCATCCGTGAGTTGATCGTAGATTGCTCCTCCTCCTTGCGGGATTGCATCAATACTGAAGCCGACAAATGCATATGCTTCCGTACCTGCCTTGGTCCCGTCTCCCTGCCCACCGATACGGAACTGGTAGTCGGCGAATTCCCCACGCGTTGTAGCTCGTTCACGCAGATCCCGATCAGGAGGAGAACCGGTAAAGATCCCACCACCAGGTATATCTCTTAAATCATAGTTACCCCAGCCAAACTCAATACTGTCATGTTCCCAGCCGTCGCCAGGATTGCCACCAGACGCCTGCAACGAGATTTCATCATCCGTCACCTCCACATATAGATAAAGTTCGGGGGGATCTGCATTGTAGCCTGCCCAAAGCTTGCCACTGAGGTCTTCATCCTCGCTCAATCGCCCACCATCCCCAGGTTTCGAATGTGCCATGTTGAGTTCAAAGGGCATATATCCTTCTGGGAACCCATCTACTACAATATTCTCGAATGAGTCATCAAAAAGTAGATCACTCAGGTTGTCGACCTCGTCCATGGTTAACTCGGCAATGTAAGGCTGGACAGTAAGGTTTTCATTTGCGACACTGGCCGTGCTCGTGGAGACGTCCTCGTTCTCAACCCCCGAATCATTAAGCGTGGTGACTGCGTAATTAAGTGTAAGCGGCCCAAGGGATGAATGAGGAAGCTCAAACCTGTGAGCAGTTGAGGTAACATCGCCACCGACTTGGGCCACAAGTCCCACACCGGTTACCCCGATATCCGTGATTTCTTCTAGGCTATAATAAACCCTGTAAGCACTGGCGCCGTCGACACTCGCCCAGGAAACTGTGTTACTATCGGCTGTAGCCACAGCAGAAACTCCCGCAGCTGGTGGTGGTGGTGCGGTTTGGTCGGAGAGGTCCAGATCCACAGCCCCGATGTAGACATCGTCCAAATAAATATTTCCCCCACCATCATTGTTGTCAAAGTGGACTCCGAGGTTCTGAACGTTCGTCCACTCAAATTCTTGCCATAGATCGGGGTTGTCTGAGGTATTGGGTCCTAATTCGTCAGAAACGCCAACCCCGAATTGCCCGTTAGACCATGCACCGGCATATTTCCACAGGCTATCCAAGCCATCAAGCTCTCCAGCAGCTTTGGCATCTTCCAGTTCGGCATACGTGGGTGGGGGAAGAGGCACAGAGATTGTATGCCATTGGCCGTCACGCATGCTTTCAGGGATGCGCCAGACTAGGCGAAAGGGCAGGTCAGCCGATCCGTCGTTCGCGCCACTACCATCGGTTTTATCCTCCATCAATAATTGAACTCTAGGTTTTCCCGCATTCACGGGGTCAACCCAAATTCGGGCGTGGAGAACATCTCCGTCCATCCGATTTTGTGACATATCTACGCCCACATCTGCCGCAAACTGGAACTTCTGGAATGACCAGGTATCTTGCACGTATTGGTGAAGCGTTATTTTATTTGTGGGGTCGCTCGGATCGTCTACGACCTCACCATTAAATTCTGGAATCATCGTGTTGACTCCGTTGACAAAAAAGATGAAGTCATCTCCGAGAGGTGGGCCTGGATCACCAGGCTCAGCTGGGGGATGGAGTTCCAGATCCGCGGCCCCGATGTAGACATCATCGATATAAATCGTATTTCCGCCTTGGCTGTTGTCAAATTGTACCCCAAGGGTCTGAACGTTCGTCCACTCAAATTCTTCCCACAGGTCGGGACGCTCTTCAGTGTTAGGGCCCAATCTATCACTAATTCCGACTCCAAAGTTTCCCGGAACGGAGTACGCACCGGCGTAGAACCACAAGCTATCCAGGCCATCCAGTTCCCCGGCTGCTCTGGCGGCTTCCAGCTCGTCGTATGTAGCGGGTGGGAGTGGTACAGAGATCGTGTGCCACTGGCCGTCACGCATGCTCTCGGGGATGTGCCAGACCAAGCGGAACGGCAGATCTGCTGATCCGTCATCTGCGCTGTCTCCATCGGTTTTGTCTTCAAACATAAAATGAACTCTCCCCTTACCAGCATTTTCGGGGTGAACCCAGAATCGGGCATGAAAGACATCCCCATCCTCCCGATTTTGTGAGATATCAACGCCTACTTCAGGTACCCAACGGAACGCGTTGAACGTCCAGCTTCCGTACGTAAACTCAATGACCTTATTTGTGGCGTCCGCAGGATCGTCAACAACCATGAGATCGTGTGCTGGGACCATCGTGCTGATTTCGTCGACAAAGAAAATGAAGTCGTCTCCTAGCGGTGGACCAGCTTGACCCTGCACATTTGTGACTCCTACAAGCACAAGTGCGAGGGTTAATAATGGAGTAAGTGTGTGTTTCATGGGGCTCCCAATGTTAGGTGAAATAAAAGATTCCGGACTATGGCAGGTTGCCAGTAAATTTACGAGGCATGCCCGCAGCATTTCCGGAAAGAGCGAATATACGAAAAGGTTTTCATAAATACCTAATGGGGCGACTTATCTGGCCGAATTGTAATTTCAGAAATCAAGTCAGGTCACGGCCCATTTCCCGGGTCATTAGTCGGATACGGCTTCATTAGAGTCTGCCCAAACGATCCTTAGTCGCGAGTCGGTTCGGGTCGAATAATTAGGGGATCTACCTGGGAGGCCCATTCTTCATTGTGAAGGGTCGGGCGGCGTTTGTCCCAGGAATTGCCGTACGGCCGGATGATCAGGGTTGATCCGAGCGGCTTGCTGCAAGGCGTTTGTTGCCGGGGTAGTACGGTTTGTTTTTCCGTACACGGTCGCTAAGCCCAGCCACGCAATTACATAGCTTGAATCCGCAGCTAAAATCCGCAGTAACCTTTCTTCAGCATTCGCAAGATTTCCAATGTCTGTCTCCAGTGTGGCGATGTGGAATTGTAGGTCCAGGTTCTCCGGGCGTAGTGCCTTTGCAATGAAGTATCTTTTTAGCGACTCTTCTAGATGACCGGAGCGGCGAAGTGCGGTGGCATAGTCCACTTGTGCCTGAAAATTTGTTGGTTGCGTCTCTGCCGTGTTTGCCAATTGCCCCCGCCTTTGCTCAATCTCCCGGAGCGAGTCCGCCTCTGAAAGGAATTTGGCCGACTGCTCCATGAACCCGGACTGTTGCAGTGCCTGGCCCAGGAGGAACCGGGGTTCGGCAAGGTGTGGGTATTCTGTGATAATGGGCTGCAAAAGTGCAGTAGCTTCGTCCGAATGACCGAGTCGCAATAATAGCCGTCCCTGTCGGAGCCGATCTGGAAGATGATTAGGGCGGATTGTGAGGGCAATCCTGGTTCGGTCCAGGGCCTCGGGATAGTGTCCCTGCTCTTCCAGCAAATCAGCAATGCTAGTGTGCACAGGTCCGTACAAAGAGTCTAATCGAATTGCTTGATCGAACGCCGCCGCCGCGCTGTCGGGCAGCGACAAAGCATTATACACTGCTCCCGCAGCATGCCAGGAGTTTGCAGAAGTACGGCTCTCGGTAGCCTGAATAAATTGCGTAAGAGCACTCCGGTATTGTCTCTGGAAATAATAGATGTTCCCAAGGTTGTGCCGAACACCAGGGTAATCAGGTTCAAGGTCAACAACGGCCAGATACGCAGCTTCCGCATGGTCCCACTGCTCAAGTTCGAAATATACCCGTCCACGAAGGAAGTATGCATCAGAGGAATTACTGTTGTGTGCTAGCGCGCTGTCAGCGAATTTCAGGGCTCCGGTATAGTCGCCAGCCTGGAATGCCTCATTGCCTCGGAGAATAAATTGAGTGACGTCCGGTTGCCTGTCGGAAGAGGTACAGCCAGTGAACATCAGCAAGAGGGACAATGCTAAAACTCTCATAAATCTGTCTCCCGTAACTCAAGGGTTTGGTTGGCAGGAATATTCGTGCGTTGTGTCACAATGCCACTCGGCCAGAATACGGTGAGCGTATCAACATGTTGGACGTTTCCAAGTCCAATCGTCACTGCCATTTCGGACTGAGAAGCGTAGCTGTGTCCTGCCCGAATTCGACGGAATTGTTTTTGCGATCCCGTTTGGAGAGTAATCGTTGCATCCACGGACAGACCATTCAGCTGGATACGTAGGTAGTTTGCCTCGGGAGGGAGGTCATTGCGAAATAACCGGGCTCCTCCATTGTTTTCCGTGATCAAAACGTCAATATCCCCATCATGATCAATATCTGCAGTGAGAGCACCTCGTCCAACCATGGGGAGCGTCAATCCAAGTCTTTGGGATTCGTCCGCGAACATACCGTGACCGTCATTCAGGAAAAGTTGGGGGAGCTGCTTGTAACTTGCAATGTCACTCCGCTCACTGGCCTGTGGGTTGATATGGCCGTTAGCGGCCAATAGATCCAGGTCACCGTCTAAATCGGCATCAAATAAAACCATGCCGAAGGTGAGTGCCGGAAGACTTAAGGGGCCGATTCTACTCCTAGGGCCTCGCTCTTCAAAGAATCCTGACGGGGTACGCCGGTAGACTCCATTCATTTGATCTTCAAAGTGCCCAATAAAAATAGTCGGTTCTCCTGTAGAATCCACGACACCTGCATCGATTCCCATTCCCGCGCGGGCACGGCCGCGGGGATCCAATGCCATCCCTCGAGAAAGCCCAACCTCTTCGAAAGAGCCGTCCTGAAGATTCAGAAATAGCTGATCGGGATCTGTGTCGTTTGCGGCGACAATGTCAGGCCAATGATCCCGATTCACATCCATCGTGACGACGCCTAACGTCTTTCCAGATCCCGAAAGCCCAGAGGCTTGGGTATGTTCAATGAACGTCCCGTCGCCGCGGTTGAGGTAGAAGCGTGCGGGAGTACCCGTATAGAGCTCCGGGGTACAGTAGCGTTTTTGCACCCCATCACTGGTACAAACCAAGTCAGTGTCTATCGACCAGTCAACGTACCCGGTTACATACAAGTCCAGCCATCCATCCCGGTTGGCATCCAGAAAGATTGCTGATACGTTCCATTCTGGCGGCGCATCCAGGCCGGATTCAAGTGTTGCGTCGCGAAAACTATCCCCTACATTGACCAGCAGATAATTCTTTTCAAGGGTTGTAAGGTATAGATCTTCATCCCCATCACGATCAATGTCCCCCGAGATGATCCCCATCCCGTAGCCATTAACCAGCGAAAGATTCATTTCTTCGGTCACATCTCGAAAGTGGCCATCGCCGGTGCCTTGGTACAACCAGAGTCCTCGGCTAGTGGAATCGTTCCAGGCTGATCCCCCCACAAGGGCAAGATCAATATGGCCGTCCTGGTTGTAGTCTAGAAATGCCCCTCCGGCGCCGATCGTTTCTGGCAGGTACCAATCTCCTTCTGCGCCATTGACATGTTTGAATTCGCTGAGCCCAGCCTGTTGTGTGATTTCAACGAATTTCCACTCCGGTTCCGGAGAAGCACAACTTGCATACAGAGATGCCGAAAATACAAGTAAGTAGATCAAGCGTTCTTGTCTGTGCATGACTGGCAATCGAAGCAATCAGGCAGATGATCTCCTTTGAGTAGTTCCTGCGTAAGAGTTGACGGGAGCCTTCCGTGAGTTCTTTATTGTGGAACCCAATTGGTCGAATGGACGAAATCTCCACACGCGGCCTAGATCAGTATTTCTTTGAAGAAGATTCTCTGACGATCAGTTCTAATTCAGCGGGTTTTTCGGGACTTTCATACGGCGACTCATTTGAGAGTTGGTTCACCAGAAGCTCGACTGCATTCGCAGCTAACTGTCCAATCGGGACATTTACCGTTGTGAGCGACGGGGTCGAAAAATGAGCGCTTCTTGTTCCGTCAAAGCCAGTCACTGCGATCTCATCCGGTACGCTGATTCCATTTTCTAGGAGAGCCCGCATGGCACCAAGTGCGCTCAGATCATTGGCTGCCACAATCACGGTGGGGCGTGGGGATGAATTGAGAATTTTCTGCCCATTCTTGTACCCACACTCAAATGAAAAATCACCGGAATAAGGCATCACCTTGAGTCCGTCCGGGACGGTTTCGAGAAACCCTTGTTGTCGTTCCTGCGCATCAAATGCATCGCTCGGTCCCCCAATATATGCAGCGCGTTTATGACCGCGGTCAGCAATATGCCGAGCTATTTTCACCATACCATCACGGTTATTAAAGTTCACCGAGAGCATTCCTGGTGTGGTTGAGTGTGTGTTTAGAAAAACGACGGGAACTGACGAACCAGTCAATGTGAGCACCCGCTCTGCCGAAAGCTCTGGGGCCATGATAACCAGTCCGTCAACTCGCTTGTACATTCCTTGAAGCGCGGCAATGAAATCATGCTCCAACCGTCTTGATGCACTGACCATCAACAAATATTCATGTTGTTTGATGCCTTCATCAAGGCCACTTAACAAGTCGGCAAAAAACTCCCCCGTAATGTGCGGTAAGATGGCTCCGATTGTGCCAGTAGCCTGTCCTAGAAGGCTTCGAGCCGCTGGGTTGGGAGTAAACTGCAGATCCTTGACGGCTTGCAGCACACGCCTACGTTTATCTTCACTGACGGGAGCAGAATTATTGAGTACACGAGATACGGTGGAGATAGATACATTAGCACGGCGTGCTACATCATGAACAGTCGGGTCCATCAAAAGCAAGAAATAAGAAACAAAGGGTAATGATACCTCAAACTGTGTGAATTAACGGAATTCATGGCACAAAGCCCTCAGGTTGTTTCAGGAAATCATATAATCATTGCAACCATAATGAGCCATTTGGGAAAACAGTCAGGTCAGATAACTAGTTGCAGAACGGACGCGGTGCCCAAAGGGCTTGGTCGCCGTCAAAGATAGTGAATCGTCAAAACGGCTACAGGTTGAGAAATAGTTCAAAATAAAGTAGTGGGTATGGCACGAATCCTAGCCATAAGGTCAGGTAGTTCTCACGGACCAATTTAGGGGAATTTCCCGGGATAATAAGGATCCTTGTGGGGTAGAGTCTGGCTGGCTAAGGTTGTCAGGGACGAAAAGTCAGGTGACAATCAATGTCCGATTGTGCACCAGGAACTGGAAGTGCTGACGGGGTTGGCCCTGCCGCGATTAGCCCAGTTTGCTTACTTTTATCGGAGAAATCTGATTGGAATACGATAGACACCGCAGCTACCTGAGCCAGTCAGCGTCAGTGCAGGTAATCGTACGGAAAGTGGATCCGGTAATGCTTGTTTGGACATGAGAACGGCTGTATTCAAAGCCTTGGCAATACTAATGCCACTGGTGCTTCTGGTAGTAGTGGAGGGAGTCGTCCGTCTTTTCGGAACAGATCCTTTTCTCATTCCTGTTCCGGGAGAATCAGAGTATCAGACTGTAAATCCTGCCTATGCGAGTCGTTATTTTCGGGGCTTCGTCCCTCAAGTTGCCTATAATCCTTTTCTGAAGGAGAAGCCCGACTCCGTTCTTCGGATTGTAACTCTGGGTGGATCGTCCACTGCCGGCTATCCGTATCCGTTTAATTCTGGATTTCCAGAGAGAGTTGCAGCAAGGCTGCGCTCAATTGAGCCAACCCGTCAGGTGGAAATGATCAACCTCGGGATGACTGCGCTTAGCAGTCATGTCCTCCGAGATATTACTCCTCATGTTCTCCAGATGAAGCCGGACATCGTCCTGATTTATGCGGGGCACAATGAATACTACGGAGCATACGGAGCCGGCGGTCCGAATCGAAGGCGAATACTTACGCGTACGCTTTTCTGGTTCAAGAAAAGTGTGCTGTTCCGAAGGTTTGAGCGGATTATTTCACCCCCTAACGAGTCGAACCGAACGATGATGGCACAGTCTACGACAGACGTCGCCATTACCCGGGACGGTCCGGTATACGCTGCCGGGATAGAGAACTTTGAAAAAAATTTGGCAGCAATCCTTCGATCACTGGATCGAGCCGGGATCCAGACCTATGTCGGCACATTGGTTTCAAACCTTCGCGGCCAGCCACCCCTGGGAGTCAATTCAATTGCTAACGAGGCATGGGAGCACGGCCAAGAGAGTTGGGTGCTCGGGGATACGACTGCAGCGATGGAAGCTTTCGTAGAGGCCAAGGAATATGATCCCATTCGGTTTCGAGCTCCAGAGGCAATGAACCAGGTGATCAATCGTCTGGCATTGGATCACGGTGTGATTAAAGTCGATACGGAGTCATTCTTTGCGGATCAGGTCAGCGACTCTCTGTTCACCGACCATCTTCATCCGACCGCATTTGGGTATGATCTGATCGCGAAGGCTTTCATCCGTGCCATGGAGGAGAATGTGAACGTCCAGGGCTTGGATTTGGGTGCCCGAGATCCATCCCCATTGGATGCTGCGTATGCCAGATTACTGATCGCCAGGCTCCGTTTAGGCTTTCCGTTCAGAGAAGGGCTCACAGAGGAGGAGGAAATGCGCCAGTTTGAGCAGATCTTGGAGATTCATCGGGAATCGGGAAGCGCTGCAGATTCGTTGGCAGCGCTGGCCGTTACCATCCAACTGCCCATCTACGAAGCACTCCTAGAAGCCAGAACACGTAACCTTGCAATTCTGGATACGGCTCAGGCACTGGCCCATACACGCTCACTTCTGTACTGGCAGCCCTTTAATGAACGCATGCACGTACAGGCTGCAGATCTTGCTTCGAGACAATCAAGCAACTTGGCTGGGGAGGTGATGCAGCTAGTGGTAGCGAGGCAGCCATCGGAGATCAATTTGAATATACTGGCAGCATTACGGCTGCGGCAGGGAGCGTTCAGGGCTGCGGGGATCCTGTTGCATCAGATTGAATCTTCTTACCCGGAATCGCCGGTGATGCTTTACAATATGGCTCGCTATTTGGTCCTGACGGGGGATACCTTGAATGCAGAGGTTTATTTCCGAAGGTATCAGAGAGCGGCACAGTCAGGTCGTTGATTTATCTGGGGTTGATCTTGTGGTTGTTGCCCCGAATTACTTTCACCTGTTTCGACTGACCCTTTCTACGACCCTAAGAGTTGGTCAATGACCTTTTGGCCACGCACCGGATAGGTGTCCGGTACATGATATCGCATAAACGTGGTGACCAGTGTATGGAGTTCTTTACGCTGAGCGGCGGTGAGTTTTAGGCGTAAAATAATGTCAAAGTCAGCACGATGCAGAATCGCAAAGGCTCTCAGTACGCTTCTGGAAGCAAATAATGTGGACAGATCATCTATTGCCTGACTTGTGATCGTGCCATTCTCCAGTAATAGGTATCCTCCTGACTCGGCAATTTCCTCGACCGACTCCCGGCTAAAAGCAGGTGCAAAACCTAGCAATTCCATCAATTGAATCTGGAAATACAGTTTCAACAAAACGGCATCCACGTCCGGACTGTCCAAGGCGTTCATGACTCGGACGAGAAGGTCGAAAATTTCAGGAGAATTTTGGCCTTCTTCGGTGAGCGACAGTACGAGCTCACAGATGCGCTGCCCAATAGCCACTTTCGTTAAATCACTGGTGATTTCGTTGTAAACCCTCACATGTGAGCAGTCTGACAGGATTTGAATAGATCGTGTGGGACGGGTGTAAATGACGGCTTGGACATGTGAAAGTAGCTGAAGGGTTGCCCCAAAGCGGCTCTTGATTGATTGGGCTCCATGCGCAATGAGCGTCAGTTTCCCAAGCGTCCTCGTGTATAACGTGGCAAGTCGGGAAGTTTCCTTGTAGGGGACCGATCGCAGTACAATGCCCTCAGTACGAACCAGCATGGCTATCCTGAAAGACTGATTCCTCTCAATGTACACATATACCTGAAGTTGTCCATCTTTCTTAGTTGCGTTTGCATACGCCAGAAAATCCCCGCTCTCACGGTGCACGACAGGGTTGTGTTAAAGATCTCGTACACGAACCGGGTAGGACCGAATCCCCAGGTTAAAGCAATGAGTCACACATTGAGTGTAAACTCAGAGAGATTATCATCTGGGGTGATAAATTCAATCACTGCTGCGAATCAGAAAAAATATTTCATTCCGAAGCTCAGCACCACAGCGGAGAAATCGTCAGAACTCATTATTCCATCGACGGGTTCGCTCCCGTCTCTACGCAGATTCGGGACGTGGCTCCGCAGTGGGTCCCAGACAATTGTTCCACTGAATTCCTGTGACAACAACAAGCGAGCCCGAAAGTCAAACGCGACGCGTTCATGTACAAAATATTCCGCACCAGCAATCGCCTGGAACGCAAGTAGAGTATTTTCCATTGTAACATGTCCACTGCTGGCCACACCTGCCAGATTCCGAGCAATCTCCTCAGCATTGGGCTGGTCCCGTCCGGTACGAATATCGTCAGGGTTTGGGCTTCTTGACCAGACGCTTCCATAGTCAACCTTGGTATTCGCAAACCCAATCCCCACTCCCAAGTAAGGCAAAATGGGCCCGTCAATCATATTCAGATCAAAATGCACGTTTGCCATGAGCCCGAGCGTTGACACCGTTCCTAGCCATTCCTCAGCAATAAAAAGCTCATTGTTGAGCTTGTCCAAATTTACACCCGCTGCTGAGACGACAGGAGATCGCTCTCCATAGTTACTGATCCGTACAAGGTACTCCAATTCTGCGCGAACAAGGGAAGAAAGACGATATCCTACAAAGGCACTGCCAAAAGCTCCCCAGGTGGCATCAAATGGTACAGACCAATTGTCGCCTTCCCCACGATTAGGGACGGTGCACTCAGGCAATAGGGCATACAGCGGGTTAATGAATTCATCACAGATACTGCTGCGGTCGTTACTATCTCCTATCACCGTAACATTGGGAGACCAGGACGGTCCGGCAGAACCGCCAATATAAAATTTTGCGGTCTGCTGCGCCCACGAAGTTGCGGTTAACATAAGGGAGATTACGAAGAATGACGTTCCCCAATACACGATCCTTTTTCCGTAATTCATTGAAGTCTCAAAAAATGGTTATAGACACATAATACAACGGAGAATCCGAATAATTTGTGCCTTTTGAAAAGTACTGTTTTTGCAGGTGGGAGCTGTAGCAAAATTCCTCTTGAAGCTCAGGCACCTGAAGGCGATGTATTCCTGGATATTGGGCAGTTAACGGCCTGTAACTTGAGTATGAGTTAGGGGTTACACGCTCGGTTGCAAAACGGGTCAACGACTGGATATTCTTGAATGAACCTCAAGTAAGCGAAACGTTCTTCACCGGTTCACAACGATTGCAGTAGTACCTTTAGATCATGCTACGCTATAGCTAGGCTAGATAATGCACGCGAATGGTCAGCGTATTGGAATTGACGTAGGCGGGACCTTTACAGATTTTGTAGTGCTGGATGCCCACGGGCTTACAGTTTACAAGGTATCGACGACTCCCGAGGATCAAAGTCAAGCAATTCTACGAGGTATGGACATACTTCAAGTAGACTCCAAAGCACCAGTCATGCATGGTACAACCATTGCAACAAACGCGCTTCTGGAGCAGCGTGGAGCTCGCACGGCACTCATTACGACACAGGGGTTTGCGGATGTACTTGCAATCGGCCGGCAGAATCGCCCTCAATTATATGAGTTTTCGCAGCCAGCAGCTTCCCCATTAATTCCCGAATCATTACGCTTTGAAGTAGACGAGCGGATTGACCATAACGGTGAGATCCTGAAGGCATTGGATGTCTCTGCATTTCGCGAGCTATTGCAGGTTCTCAAACAAAAACGTGTGGAAAGCGTGGCGGTAGTCCTGCTTTTTTCCTTCCTGAATAATGTGCACGAGCGCTTGATTGCAGACCTGTTGGAAGAAGAACTCTCGGGGGTGCCGTTCTCACTCAGCGTTGATCTCCTGCCTGAGTATCGGGAGTACGAGCGAACGACAACTACGGTAGTGAATGCGTATGTTCGCCCTCTGGTGATGCGTTACTTAACACACCTTGGACGCGTGCTTGAAGGCAGGACTCTGAAAGTGATGCAGTCCAGCGGTGGAACATTGGACGCTGAACAGGCGACATCGCAACCGGCCCGGCTAGTCTTGAGTGGACCCGCAGGAGGCGTGGTCGGAGCATTTACTTTGGCGAAGCATGCATTGGGAACCACCAAACCACAAATCATGACGCTGGATATGGGGGGGACTAGTACGGATGTAGCATTGTGTCCTGGCAGGATTCCTCAAACAACTGAAAGTGTTGTTTGTGAGGTTCCACTCCGGTTACCCGCTACACAGATTCATACCGTGGGGGCAGGTGGGGGAAGTCTGGCCCGCGTAGATGCAGGCGGTATACTGCGTGTAGGTCCACAAAGTGCGGGGGCCGTACCAGGTCCGGTCTGTTATGGACAAGGAGGCGAAGTCCCCACGGTCACAGATGCCAACCTCGTACTAGGACGGTTGATTCCATCCCAGTTTCTTGGTGGAAAATCCTCACGCGTACTGGACACGGAGTTGGCACGTAAGGCAATTGCAAGATTGGGAGCGTCTCTCGGGCTTTCTGTAGAAGAAACTGCACTGGGGATTCTGCGGGTTGCAAATGCGACCATGGAGCGGGCACTGCGATGTGTGTCGGTGGAATGCGGGTACGACCCGCGATCACATGTGCTGGTCCCGTTCGGAGGGGCCGGACCACTGCATGCGTGCGCGATTGCGCGTTCGTTAGGAGTTCAGAAGATCCTGGTTCCGCGCTACCCCGGTGTTCTCAGTGCATTCGGGCTTCTGATGGCAGATATCACTAGCGATGCGTCGCAGGCACTTTTGCTTCCGTTAGCAGAACTTGCTGCGAACCCCGGACGATTGAAGGCTGTCGTCAATCAATTGGAATCTGTCGTCCTATCCCGGCTGGATTCAGATGCCGCACAATTGGATTGTAGCCTTGATTTGCGTTATACCGGGCAGAGCTACGAACTCACCGTGCCCCTTAGTTTACCCGTTACTTTGAAGAACATTGATGCAGCAGGGGAGGCGTTTCATGCTGCCCATCATGCGCGTTATGGATATTCTACGCCGGGGTTACCTGTCGAATCGGTCGCGGTACGACTGCAGGCCAGTATCGCCCAATCGCAAAAGATTCCATCCCCGAACAAAGACGCAGTAAATCGCTCCCTCAGCCTAGCAGATGCTCCGCATACTCCCGTCTATTTTACAGCGGATGAGCCATTGACGGTCCCTCTTCTAAGCCGGGATCTCCTGCACGCAGGGTACAGGTTTGAAGGACCTGCTTTGGTCGTTCAGTATGATTCGACGTTGGTGATTTCTTCTGATTGGAGTGTGATGGTTGACCAATCGCAAAATCTCCATCTTGACTGGATCCGTAATGATGATTGATCCAATTCTGACAGAAATCTATCGCCATCGACTCGTCGGTATTGCCGATGAGATGGGGGTCACTCTGCAGCGTACCGGATACTCGCCCAACATCAAGGAGCGTCTGGATTATTCCTGTGCAGTCTTTGATGGTCAGGGGAATATGGTTGCCCAGGCAGCCCATATACCCGTTCATCTTGGGGCCATGCCTGCGAGTTGTGAAGCAGCGCTCCGGACCTTTGCTGAATGGAGTCCAGGAGATGTCGTAATTCTGAATGATCCGTTTGATGGGGGCAACCACCTGCCGGATATTACCATGATCTCGCCTGTTTTTGCAGGTAACGAACCGGTTTTCTTCGTTGCCAGCCGGGCCCATCATGCGGATGTCGGGGGGATGAGTCCAGGGTCGCTTCCTCTGTCCACGGAGCTTTTTCAGGAAGGAATTATCATTCCGCCGATCAAGATCTACGAGGCGGGGAAATTAAATGAGAGTGTGCTTCGCGTGGTACTTGCCAATGTACGTACCCCCGCCGAGAGGCGTGGAGATTTGGCTGCTCAGCGAGCTGCACATGCAGTCGGAGAGCAGCGTCTTCAGTCACTATTGGAAAAGTATGGGCAGACAGAGGTCTGTATGTATAGCTCCTATCTGCAGCAATACAGCGAGAATTTGGTGCGGGCTGCAATTCAAACCTGGCCCGATGGGATCTATAAATTTCAGGATAAGCTGGAATTGCGGGATGGCCAGGATGCATTCATCAGAGCCTCGGTTCAAATTCTTGGTAGCGAGGTCACGTTTGATTTTGCGGGCACGGATCCAACATTGGATGCACCATTAAATACTGTATTGGCTGTCACGGCATCGGCATGCTACTACGTCGTATTGTGCCTTCTCAAGGAAGATGTGCCAGTGAATGCAGGTTGTTTTTTGCCGATCCATGTGACGGCCCCCGAGGATACGCTGGTCCATGCGTCAAGACCAGCGCCTGTCGCAGGGGGCAACGTGGAGACATCTCAGCGAATCACGGATGTCGTTCTCGGGGCTCTGGCACAGGCGTTACCGGAACAGATCCCTGCTGCAAGTCAGGGCACGATGAATAATGTGACGATCGGAGGGAGGCATCTGGATGGGACCACGTATGCTTACTATGAGACACTAGGTGGAGGGATGGGGGCAGCACCGGACGCGAATGGCTTAAGTGGTGCGCATGTACATATGAGCAACACGCTGAACACACCTGTTGAGGCCTTGGAGATGCAGTTCCCCTTTCGGATTAACGAGTACGCACTCATCAAGGGCAGTGGAGGAGAGGGGAGATTTCGCGGTGGGGACGGAATCGTGCGAGAGTACGAGCTTTTGAAGGAGGCAACGGTGACTATGCTCAGCGAACGCCGCCGCCATGCACCCTGGGGACTCCACGGTGGTGCTCCGGGTCGGAAGGGGCAAAATATTCTCATCTCCGCGGACGGGCAGAAAACCAACCTTCCGGGCCAATTTACACGCAGGCTAGAGGCCGGAGCCCGTCTTCGCATTGAGACGCCTGGCGGCGGAGGTCATTCCTCGGCAAGAAACTCGCGCAGTACGTAGTGCAGAATTCCCCCGTTGCGGTAGTATTCGACCTCAACAGGGGTATCCAGTCGGGACCGTGTTTGAAAGTGGACCTCTTCTCCGTTGGTGCGCACAGCCACAACATCTACCGTAGTACCGGCTTCCTGCGGCGGTACAAGACTGTAGGATTCACTGCCATCGAGTCCCAGCGTGTTTGCATTTTCGCCATCCACAAATTCCAGGGGTAGCACTCCCATTCCGATCAGGTTCGAGCGATGAATCCGCTCAAAGCTCTCCACGATGACGGCTCTGACTCCCAAAAGGACCGTTCCTTTTGCGGCCCAGTCCCGGCTGGATCCCATTCCATAGTCCTTTCCTCCCAGAACGATGAGAGGGACTCCGGCTTCCTGATAGCGCATCGCTGCATCGTAGATGGGCATGATTTCATCACCGCTGGCAAAGCACCGTGTGACGCCACCTTCTGTGCCGGGAACGAGTTTGTTTTTGATGCGGATATTCGCAAAAGTACCACGCATCATCACCTCATGGTTCCCGCGTCTGGCTCCAAATGAGTTGAAGTCGCGTGGCAGAACCTGATTCTCACTCAAGTAGATGCCAGCAGGGGATTCCCGTGGAATTGCACCTGCCGGTGAGATATGATCCGTCGTAGTTGAATCGCCTAATTTTGCTAGGACGCGTGCATCCTTGATTGGAGACACAGCGGCGGCTTCACGTGTGAGGCCGACAAAGAAAGGAGGCTCCTGGATATAGGTTGAATCAGCGTTCCAGTCATAGATAGAGCCACTCGGGATTTCGATCGCATTCCACGTATCGTTGGATGTTTCGATGCCACCATATTCGTCGAGAAACAACGCTGGTGTGATAGAGGATTCGATGGTTTCAGCGATCTCCTCCTCAGTCGGCCATATGTCCCGTAGATAGACCTCCAGACCGGCAAGATCATTCCCAATGGGTTCACGGGTAAGATCAATGTCCACGGTTCCTGCCAGCGCGTAGGCGACGACAAGGGGTGGCGAAGCAAGGTAGTTTGCCTGGACCAGAGCATGGATCCGGCCTTCAAAATTGCGGTTGCCACTTAGAACTCCCGAAACCACCAGGTCTCCCTTTTGGATGGCACTGCTTACTGCCTCCGGTAAGGGGCCAGAATTTCCAATACAAGTGGTGCACCCGTAGCCAACCAGATCAAAGCCCAATTGAGCCAGATAGGGCATCAGGTTGGCGTTTTGGAGATATTCCGTCACCACGCGGGATCCGGGTGCCAAGCTGGTTTTGACGTACGGGGCAACTTTAAGTCCGCGTTCAACCGCTTTTTTTGCAACCAATCCTGCACCAATCATGACGCTGGGGTTGCTGGTATTAGTGCAGCTAGTGATAGCGGCGATGGTGACATCCCCGTGGCGAAGTGGATCCGGGAGGTCAGCTGATTCGACGCGGTGCTCCAGGTCTGCCGGTTGACGTCCAAACCCTTGCGGTCCAGTAGGTGCAGTAAAAGAGGTGCGGAAAGATTGACCCAAGTCAGGGACCGGAATGCGATCCTGCGGTCGCTTCGGTCCGGCAACACTTGGAACCACATCTCCCAAATCCAACGTTAAGATGTCCAGGTATTGTGGCTCTGGGGCATCCGGGGTCAGAAATAGCCCCTGCTCCTTCGTATAGCGCTCCACCAATTTAATCAGGTTCTCCTCTCTACCTGTGCGTCGCAAATATCCCAATGTCACCTCATCAATGGGAAAAAATCCCATGGTCGCGCCATATTCGGGAGACATGTTACTGATCGTAGCACGATCAGGTACGGAAAGCGCCCGGATCCCTGGGCCGAAAAATTCGACAAAGCGGCCAACGACCCCGTAGTTGCGCAGCATTTGTGTAACCGTAAGGACCATATCGGTCGCAGTTGCTCCTTCTGGGAGTGAGCCGGTGAGACGGAAGCCAATCACCTCCGGCATCAGCATATAGATGGGTTGGCCGAGCATGACGGCCTCGGCTTCAATTCCACCCACACCCCATCCCACAACACCTAGTCCATTGATCATAGTGGTGTGAGAATCTGTGCCGACTAATGAATCCGGGAATGCCACGATGTCTTGACCTTCATCTGCTGTCCATACGCAGCGAGCGACATATTCCAGGTTTACTTGATGGCAGATGCCACTGGCAGGGGGGACGACGTAAAAATTGTCAAATGCCTGCTGTCCCCAGCGTAGAAATTCATATCTCTCCTGGTTGCGCCGGAACTCATGATCAGAGTTGAGCTGCAACGCGTCGGGGATCCCATAGTAGTCAACCTGAACACTGTGGTCTATAATCAGGTGTACGGGCACACGCGGGTTGATTGCGGACGGGTTACCACCGGCACGTGCCATTGCACTGCGCATCGCGGCAAGGTCAACCACGGCGGGCACACCAGTAAAATCCTGCAACAGGACCCGCGCCGGTGAGAAGGGGACTTCTGCGCGGAGGGGAGCTTTGGGGTTGTACTGTGCTAGTTGCTCCACATTTTCGGGGGTGACAGTGAATCCGTCACAGCCACGCAGAACCGCTTCCAGCATGACCCGGATTGAGTAAGGGAGTCGATCAAGCGTATACCCGGCTACCTTGAGTGAATCAAGGCGATACATCCATGCAGATCCATCGGGGGTTTCGAAAGAGGTTCGAGTCCCGAAATGATCTTTAGTTTTGGTGGGTATGGATACGCTCATGATTACTTTGATATTGGCAGCAGAGTGAGAACAAGTCAACGATTTTCAGGGCAGATGGTTTGCTGATTCTTGTATGGGTTGGTCCCCCAGATCAGGTATATAAGAGGGTAATTCCAGTTTGCCGTGAGGTAGAGTGTCCGTGTTGATCAGGATCCAATACGGCACTGGTACAGTGATTCGTCATCGTTTTCGGCGATTTGTACGGATCCGAAGAGAAAAAAAATCGTACACCCGCCGCAACTCCAGGGGCTATAGCTCAGATGGTAGAGCGCCTGAATCGCACTCAGGAGGTCAGCGGTTCGACTCCGCTTAGCTCCACTTGGAAGGTTGAAGGTAACGCGTGGCAGATATGTGGTGGGAGGAGACCGGTAGAGTTTGTATTACTACGCTTGCTCGGTAACGTGCTGAAAGACGCTAAGAGACAATGGTAGGGCTCAAAATCGGGCCAGATCATTCTTGGGATGCCTTGATTCATTGCGCACGTCGTACATGACGTCCGAGAACTCGTCACGAATGATTGGTTTTCCCTCAGGTCGCCGAGTGGTTCCTCAAGCTCTTCGTCAAGCCAGACAGGCAAGAAAAAGGGCATCTTGATTTGGTTGTTCCCAAAATTATGCTCTTCGGGCTCTTCTTGGTCACAAAATTTTAACTCAAGGGCATGATTCATGACATATTATGGGGTAGGACTATCGCTAAATGCCTATTTTAGGCAGTTGACTTCAGACACTTTAACGATGTTGCGTAACCAAATACTGCAATCCGCCTTGGGATTGATCACTCTATTACTAATACCATTCTGGTCGATACCTGGATCTGCCCAGCCTTACGATTCAACTTACTATAGTGCGTTGGAATTTCGGAGTGTTGGTCCCTACAGAGGTGGGCGGTCAGCGGCGGTTTCTGGAGTTCCAGGTCAGCCCATGAAGGCATACTTTGGTGCTACCGGTGGGGGAGTGTGGGAGTCAACAACGGGTGGAGCGTCCTGGGAAAATATATCTGATGGCTACTTCGGAGGCAGTATTGGCGCCGTTGCAGTCAGTACTTGGGATCCGAATGTAATCTATGTTGGTGGCGGAGAAAAAACGGTGCGAGGAAATGTGTCCCATGGTTATGGGGTATATAAATCTCTTGATGCCGGTCGCACATGGGAGCACAAGGGACTGTCAGACAGTCACCGAATCCCACGAATCCGTATTCATCCCCGAGACCCAGACCATGTCTATGCTGCGGTCATGGGGCATTTGTCCGGTCCCAATGAAGAGCGAGGAATCTACAGATCGCTTGATGGCGGTGATTCCTGGGAAAAGATTCTTTTCATTAATGATGAAGTCGGATTTGTAGATCTTGCGATGGATCCATCCAACCCACGAATCCTGTATGCAAGTGCCTGGCGCGTGATTCGAACGCCATACAGTCTGGAAAGTGGAGGAGAAGGAAGTGGGATCTGGAAATCTACTGACGGAGGAGATTCATGGAAGGAGATTACAGGGAAGGATAACGGCTTGCCGCTTGGCACGCTTGGCATCAGCGGCATTGCTATTTCTCCAGTCAACCCAGACCGGATCTGGGTGATTATTGAGGCCGCGGAGGGTGGTGTATTCCGGTCTGACGATGGAGGTGAGACATGGCACAAGATCAATGAAGACCGCAATTTGCGCCAGCGTGCTTGGTATTATACGCGGATCTATGCAGATACCGGCAGTGAAGACATCGTGTATGTGGTGAATGTACAGTTCTGGCGGTCGAAAGATGGGGGGAGGACATATTCGAGTATCCAGACCCCTCACGGCGATCATCATGATCTGTGGATTAATCCGGACGATCCTAGTCATCTCATCATTGCAGACGATGGCGGGGCGCAGGTGAGCTTTGATGCCGGGGCAAACTGGAGCACCTACTACAACCAGCCCACCGCACAGTTTTATCGCGTGACCACAGACAACCACTTTCCGTATCGCATTCTTGGTGCACAGCAGGACAATTCAACCGTACGCATTCTCCATACTTCCAATGGCCGCAATGAGCGGGAATGGGAGCCGACCGCTGGTGGTGAGAGTGGTTGGCTAGCCCCCAAGCCGGATCAGCCACAGATCGTGTACGGAGGATCCTATGGTGGGTATCTGACCCGCGTGGATCACGACTCCGGGGAACGGAGGGCCGTGAATGTGTACCCGGATAATCCAATGGGACACGGCGCTGAGGGTATGAAGTACCGGTTCCAGTGGAATTTTCCCATCGTCTTCTCTATGCACGACCATAATGTACTTTATGCGGCCGGAAATCACCTCTTCCGAACGACAAATGAAGGGCAATCATGGGAGATGATGAGTCCAGATTTGACCCGTGCAGATTCGACAAAGCTTGGCCCAAGCGGAGGCCCGATTACGAAAGACAATACAGGAGTGGAGTACTATGCCACGATTTTCGCGATGGCAGAGAGTCCGCATGATGCTCAGGTCATCTGGGTCGGCTCAGATGATGGATTGGTTCATATTACCCGCGACGGCGGAGATACCTGGACAGACATAACGCCAGAAGGGATGCCGGAGTGGATGCAGATCAATGAGCTGGTCGCTCATCCCATGAAAGAAGGCGCGGCATACCTCGCAGGCACGCGGTACAAGCTTGACGATTTCTCTCCATACATCTACAAGACCACAAATTACGGTGCGGATTGGGAGTTGATTGTTGATGGGATTGATTCTCAGCACTTTACCCGTTCAGTTCAACCGGATCATGTGCATCCCGGACTCCTATGGGCCGGAACCGAATCAGGCCTGTATATCTCATTTGATGACGGGCAGAACTGGAATTCATTCCAACAGAATTTACCGATTGTGCCCATAACGGATTTGGACTGGAAAGAGAACGATCTGATCGTCGCTACGCAAGGGCGGTCATTTTGGATTATGGAGGATGTGACTCCATTACACCAACTACCCAACATACCCGCCTCTTCCTCCATGTGGCTCTATGATTCGGACCTCACTTGGCGGACTGGTGCAAGTGTGAATTTGCGTTACTGGTTCAACGAATCTCCTGATTCAAGTACGACAAAACTTGAAATCCTCGAGTCCGACGGGACCCTAATCAAAAGTTTCAGTGCAGGCGGAGACGATCTCCAAATAGAAGCCGGAATGAACGTGTTCAGTTGGAATACACGCTATGAAGATGCAGAATCGTTTGATGGACTGATTATGTGGGCGGGGAATGTCCGAGGTCCCAGGGCAGCGCCAGGGACATATCGCGCTCGACTTGTCGCCGGAGAGGATTCACTGGAAACAACGTTTGAGTTGCGCAAAGATCCACGCTCAGGCTCCAGTGTCGAGGACTTGCAGATGCAGTTTGAATTTCTGATTGGAATCCGGGACAAGCTCAGTGAGATGCATCGGGCCATCAAGGATATCCGCACTGTACGTAGTCAGATTCGTAGGGTTATTTCCAACTTGGATGAAGAGCATGCAGACATCAAAGATGCTGCTGAAGCTCTGATTAAGAAGATCACAGCAATTGAAGAGATGTTGTATCAAACGAAAAATCAGAGTCGTCAGGATCCATTGAATTTTCCAATCCGGTTGAACAATAAACTGGCAGCGGTTGCCTCGAACGCAGCGATTGGTGATTTTCGGCCGACCGATCAAGCGGTCGAGGTACGTGATGAGCTAGTGAGGCAAACAGATGTTGAGCTGGAGGCCCTTCAGGTCATATTTGAGACGGATGTACCTGCCTTGAATGAGATGATATGGCAGGAAAACATTCCGGCTATCAACCTGGAATCAAAATAATTTTGGTCAAAGATTGAAAAGGGGGCGGGTTAGGTTGACCGTGAAACGGGATCCGGTGTAGGCCTGAATGCCGAAGCCAGGACAAGATCTAACGTTCAGTGCTCGCGTCATTCATTGTATGACCATGAAGATCCACCAATCATTCTCTCTGCTGACGTTAGGGCTTACCTTTGTTCTATTCTTTTGCACTGGTAGAGCACTGGCCCAGAACGTCCCGGAGGTCGTGCCCCATGTCGTGGTGGTTCAATTCGAGGACGGAATCTACTTTCCCGGCAAGACATCCACAACGGGTTTACAGGTCTTTGACCGCAAAGCGGCTGCCTACGGAGTGCACACCATTGAGCGCATGTACCCATTTCTGGATCGTGTAGAGCCGGCTCCTAAGACGCGAAATAATCTGTTGGCGCTGCGCCGCTCGTATTATGTACGCTACAGCGCCGATGTGGTCCCTGAACGAGTTGCCAAGGACTTGGCTTTTGCCCCCGGCGTCATCTACGCAGAACCAATACCCGTGAATCGAACCTCGGGGCCAGTCCACTGGGAGTACATCGATCCAAATGATCCCGGATTCAATCTCCAGACCGAACTGCAAGCTATGAAGCTCCCCAACGCTTGGAACGTTGTGAGGGGTTCAGATCGTACCCCAAAGGTGGTGATCGCGATCGTGGACGGAGGGGGCGAATGGCGACATGAGGACCTTCGGGCAAATGTATGGACGAATACGAATGAAATTCCAGGCAATGGGATTGATGACGATAACAATGGATTCATTGATGATGTGCACGGCATAAACCTTGCCAACCGGGATGATACCAATAACGATCCAACAGGAATGCCCGAGACTCCTGGCAATGCTAGGCATGGCACAGCAGTTGCGGGATCGGCTAGTGCGGTAACCAACAACAATACGGGGGTAGCCGGTGCAGCTTGGAATGCAGAGTTGATGCACATCAACGCGGGATGTGGAAGGGCCGAACTCGATGATATTATTTGCTTTGGCTATACAGGCGTTCTTTATGCGGCTATAAACGGTGCCGATATCATCAATGCAAGCTGGGGTGGTTTAGTGGCGGAAGATCAAAGGCTGAGGAATATTGATCAGGTGCTTGACTTAGTAACAGACATGGGTGCCTTGGTTGTAGCCGCGGCTGGCAATCGGAATTATAGTATTGATGTGTTCCGTGACTATCCGCCCAGGCATCCACGTGTTCTCTCGGTAGGAGCCACAGAGAAGGAAACGCGCGTGAAGGCAGGTTTCTCCAACTATGGGAAGCTGGTCAATGTCTTTGCTCCAGAGGTCAGCATCATTACCACCGGATCAGACAATCGATATGTACGCATCAACGGCACATCATTTTCGTCTCCTCTGACGGCTGGCGTGGCTGCCTTGGTAAAGACACGGTTCCCAAACCTCTCTCCAGATGAACTGCGGGAGCAGGTGCGGTTGGCGAGCAAGAGCATAGACGACGATAATCCCGAGGTTGCTGGTCAATTGGGCCGGGGATTTGTCGATGCACTGGCGGCAGTTCGGAGACCTACTGTGCCCGCCATACGTCTCAGCCATTGGTCATGGGAAGACAATGACGGAGACCGCATCATTGAGCCCGGTGACCGGGTGACCATCACAATGACATTAGCCAACCATCTTGTCGATGCCAATCAGCTCCGAGTGGGACTTGTCGGAGCCGAGCCCTATTCATTTGTGCGGTTGACTACATCGGAAGTTGAGGTCGGCCGTCTAGATAACGGTGACTCAGCAGAAGTGGTCTTCGAGTTCACTGTAGCGCCCGATGCCCCTGCCAACGAGCGCGTGCGATTCTTCACTCATGTTCATGAGGGAGCCTTTGAAGATGTAGCGGACATGATTTCGCTTCGCGTAAACCAGCAGCTAGAATTGGTACATCAAGGTCTGAGCGCGCTTTACACCGCGACAGACGGAGATAACTGGGTGAAGAATGACAACTGGGATATCACGACGGTGCCAAGCGAACAGGAACTGGTCGACTGGTTTGGTGTCTCGCTCAGTGAGGGACTCGTGGTCGAGTTGTCCATGGAAAACAATAATCTCAGAGGAACATTGCCGCCCGCACTTGAGAACTTGCGGAACCTACGAATTCTCGGTTTATTCGAGAATGAGGGACTCTCTGGGCCGGTCCCGCCCGAACTCGGAAATCTCGAACGTCTGCAGAGGCTGATACTACGGGACAATTCGCTTACTGGGTCGATCCCATCCGAACTCGGGAATCTTGAACAATTGCAGGCGCTGAGCCTGCGGGGTAATTCTCTTACTGGGTTGATTCCACCTGAACTCGGGAATCTTGAACAATTGCAGGGGGTGAGTTTCTCTAGCAATTCCCTTTCCGGGCCAATCCCCCCTGAATTCGGGAGCCTCAAGCAATTGCAGGAGTTGTGGCTGCAGAACAATTCCCTCTCGGGGGAGATCCCGTCTGAACTTGGGAACCTTGAACAATTGCGGATTCTGAGCTTGGCGGATAATTCTTTTACCGGATCGATTCCATCCGAATTCGGAAACCTTGAACGACTATGGATATTGAGCTTGGCGGGCAATTCTCTTTCCGGGGAGATCCCGTCTGAACTCGGGCATCTTGACCAACTGCAGACGCTGATACTGCAGAACAATTCTCTTTCCGGGACGATCCCGGCCGAACTCGGGAATCTCGAACAACTGCAGGTGCTGGGCCTGCGGGGCAATTCTCTTTCTGGACCGATTCCACGTGAACTCGGGGGCCTCGAACAACTGCAGAGGCTGAGCCTTTCTGGCAATTCACTTTCCGGGTCGATTCCATCCGAACTCAAGAATCTCAAACGACTGGAGGGGCTGTGGCTCTGGGACAATTCACTTACCGGGTCGATCCCACCCGAACTTGGGAACCTCGAACAACTGCAGACGCTGTGGATGCATAGAAATTCTCTTTCTGGCCTGATTCCACCCGAACTGGGGATTCTCAAGCAATTGGAGGACTTGGACCTGTCTGGCAATTCTCTTGCCGGGCCTATCCCACGTGAACTCGGAAACCTTCAACAACTGCAGAGACTGTGGCTGTCTGACAATTCTCTCTTCGGGGAGGTCCCGCCCGAGCTAGGAAACCTCGACAATTTGAAGGATTTGAGACTGGAGAGTGATTCCCTCTCTGGACCGATCCCATCCACACTCGGTGACCTTACGCAACTGGAGGCGCTGTGGTTGTCTAACAATTCTCTTTCTGGTGAAATCCCACCCGAACTTGGGAACCTCGGACAACTGAAGGACTTGAGACTGGAGAACAATTCTATTTCCGGATCAATCCCATCTGAACTTGGGAACCTCAAGCAGCTGGAGGACCTAAACCTGTCTAACAATTCCCTCTCTGGACCAATCCCACCCGAACTCGGGAATCTTTCGCGGCTGAGGCGGCTGAACTTAGAGGGGAATGTCGTAAAGGGACGGCTTCCAAGGAGCTTGATGAAATTGGATAGTCTTGAGGTAATCGACTTCGGTGGCCAAAACCTTTGTGCTCCCGGCGATGATGAGTTTCAGACGTGGCTGAACAGTATCCCGAGTCACTCGGGACCAACATGTATAGCATTACACTTTGCCGATGATATCCCGGATCAATCGTACCCGCGTACGCAGCCCATTACTCCGCTGATTCTGCCAGAAGCCATGGGAGGCATTTCACCAATTACGTACGTTATAACTCCCATATCCCTCCCATGGGGGCTCATGTATGATCCATCTACACGTACGATCAGTGGAACGCCGACGGTGGTTACTTCAAGTCCGATGCCTTTTACCTTCAAAGCTATCGATTTCATCGGGGTGACGGATAGCTTGATGTTCAGAATTGAAGTCTTTAGCCCAGTCGCGTCGGAGCAGGCAGAGCTGCCGGAATCATTTACGGTCCAAGGAAATTACCCCAACCCATTTCGAGAATCCACGCGCCTCGTCGTTGACCTTCCCTGGCCCGCCACCCTGAACGTGGAGGTATTTGACGTGATGGGAAGGCGCGTACTTTCTCTGCCCCCGGTGGATCTGGTTGCGGGCTGGAGCCAGAGCATTCTTCTTGAAGGTTCGGCATTGCCCTCGGGCCTGTATGTGTATCGGATTCAAGCAGAATCGCCGGTGGGAATTCGAAGACTAGCCGGCCGCTTCCTGCGTGTGCGGTAATGAATGTGCGGGCGTAGATACTGCTTCAGTGAGTCCAACTGGATACATACAGGGAATCTATGGCCGACCCGCGGCCCTAAATTTTACGGATCTTCGCAGAATAGGTATTCTGCCGGGTCGTTCTTGCTGCGCCAGGATCTCTTTTTCTATTGTGCTGGCGGATTCAACTCTGCGATTGGTCAACAAATAGGGACACGATCTGCTGAACCACGTCCAGGTTCGCATTGCTCATGTTCACCATGGCAACAACGACGACACCGGTGTCCGGTTGAATGACAAGAAGAGAGGTCCCACCAATGGCTCCTCCACTATGACTGAAGTAGCGAAGGTGATCGGAACGGGTTTCCACGCGCCACCCGAAAGCGTATCCGGTAGGTTCACCGGCAGTGGTCTGCTGTTCGGTAAACAGCAGTTCTTTAGCATTCTGGTCGAAGAAGGACGTATCCAGATGGGCAATTCCGAATCGTACAATATCGATCGGGGTAGATAAAAAGCCACCACCAGCCCATTTATAGCTATTATCCACATAGGGGGCATTCAGTAGGGTTCCGTCCTGGGTGCGGACATAGAACCGGACGCGATGCACAATCAGGCTGTCTGGGTGATCCGCCACCGTATCCAGCATGTTGAATGGAAGGAAGATCTCCCGTTGCATATAGTCCAGAAACGGCTCTTGGGCTGCTCCCTCAATCACTGCGCTGATCAGGTTCCATCCATAACTGGAGTAGAGATACTTCGTACCAGGTTCATGCAGCAGGGTATCCGCCGAAAAAATATCCAACCCATCTTCAACGGTGGAGTAGGGTACGGCGGAGAGCATTTCGCCTGGCCGGTATCCTCGAATTCCTCCAAGATGTGCACCAAGCTGGCGTGTGGTAATGGTCCAGCGTTTTTGGGGGAAATTCGGCACGTACTCCTGAATACTTGCGTCAACATCCAATTTCGTTTGGCTATAGAGTTTGGCTGCTGCCGCAGCCGTGAGAGGTTTGGAGATACTTGCGATCCTAAAGCGGCTGTGTGGCCACATTGGTACCCGTTGTTCAAGGTCTGAAAAACCAACCGCATCGGACCAGATCAATTGCCCGTTGACCGCCACAGCTACGGCCATTCCCGGGAATTTCTGCTCCTGCCAGGTCTGGGTAATCATTCCATAGGCAGAATCAGCAGCAGACCGATATTGATCTGGAAGTTGGGCAAATTGTGCTGTGGCATTCCGTACGAGTATCAGCAGCAGCAGTAGATAGCGTAGAAAACTCATTGTTGATTTTGTATTTAGTAGGGGCAAAATACGCTTTGTTTTGATCTTGGTTGACTGTGAAGATGTTGACTTCGACCAGTCTCCGTGCAGGTTATTGTTGCGGAGGAATTCCCATGCCTTCCCACAGCACTAAACGCCCGGGGTCAGATGGACATCAATTCGGGTAATTGCGCCTGTGCGCCCAAACAATGCTGAACTTTCCTCATGCGAGAGGGTCAGGTCTGGTCTCTCTGCAGAATCTTTTCCTCGAATTATCAGAAGCGGGGTCTCTGAAAGATGATAGACGAAGAGAACCTGGCAATATGTGAATGCAAGGCTACCGGCACTCAACTGGAATGACTGTTGCGTACCATCTATATCATACCAACTGAATAGCTCGCGTTTTTGGCAGAATTCGGACTTACGAAGCAGCTCAGGATTGATGCTCAAGATTCCATCTGAAATACGAATTCCCAATTCACCCCAACGGCAAATAATATCTTCTTTAACCTGCCCGGTCAGGCCTGGCTGCTGTGCACCTCCCCAACCGGGAGTGTGCGAATATGCATCTTGGGGGAATGTACCATATTTGGCAGGTGGCTGACTTCCTCCCAAGCTATTGCGGATTTCGTAATAATGTCTGGCAAGTGCCTTACGGGAGCCCGCCGGAGCGTTTGTGTCGACTGCTTTCCAAAACGTGCCTTGTACCGCTAGGAGCAGCTTGGAGATGATGTGCCAGTAAACACAACCAAGACCTTCATACTTAAAAAATCGACCGGACCGTCCCGTGAAAGATGCGTGCTTAAAAGTCTTTTCGTAGAGTGCGAGAATCTGTGATCGACTGTCGGCCGTGACTTTATAGCCTTCGTTCTGCAAGGTCTCCATTAAGTTGTCCAATTCGACGGCATTCACCAGCGCTGGATTGAAGTAGTATTGCCCGGTAGCATTCCGGCTAATGAGGCGGTTATCCTCGTTCTGGATCAACTTCCTCACCAATGAAAGCCGCACGACGTCGTTCGGAGAAATATGATTGCGTAGACTGAATTTTGGCAGTTTTTTATCAGAATAAAGCAGATAGCTGCCATGTCGATTATTGTAGAGGGGGCTATTCCTGAGCGCATTCAGCAGATTCAGTGCATCCTGCGTATTGAGACTGCCTGAGGCCAGAGCAGCCACCTGTCCTTCCAACATGAGCTGCAGTGCTTCAACATCAATGGTTTTATCCGGTCGGGAATGAAACACGGTATAACTGTGCACAAGACCATCCTCCCGAATAGATTTCTGAATCGTTGGTTGGATCGCTTCACGGGCAAGCGCACAGAAACCTGCCAAGGCGGAGGCATCCAGTGAGAGGGGCTCTTTCTGGAGCCCCTGGGTATACAGGGTTGCACGATATCGGCATGCAGCACTTCCCAACGCATCCATCGCTTCAAATCGGTCGGAGGAATTCGATACGCTACCGCAGACGGCTAATGCATGTTGGACCTCATCCAGCCAGCCAGAAACCTCTGGAGAAACCAAATAGGATTTTCCTGCGGTCTGATACAAATTTCCAACAAACTCCAGATATCGGTGCAAATGAAAGAGCGTTACTAGGGAACAGCCCCAGCCCGCTAAGGCATTGTTTGCATCGTTCCATTCGGGGCGCTGCGTGTTAAGCCAGATCCCTCCTCCAGGTACCATTGCACAGAGCTTGGTGAGGGCGGGAACGAGGAGCTTTTCTGCAAGCGTTACAAGAACCGGTTCTTCCTCGGGGGTCTGCAGGAGGTATCCATCCGATCCCGTTTCCAGCACTCGGGCGGATAGTTTCTTGTGTAAATCCCAGTCAAATTCTACGGAATGTTTTGGATCGGCAAGGATCTGATCATAATCAGCAAGTCGGTAGGGGATTTGCACATAACTGAAGATGCGCAGATCCATGAGTTGCGCAAGAGTATCTGGATCATGCGCATGCGCCCATTCCAACAGGCAGAGCAGATACGTGAGTTGATGATCCCCCCAGTACCCAATGGAGGCCCATGGATCAGTTTCATCAGGGATCTCCCAGTCCACACTACTCCGTCCAATCCGGTATGGATTATATCCATCGGCTGTAGAGGCGTTGACAAAGGCGGTCAGCATCGCTGAATAGTACCGGGGATAGGACCTCCCCAAAGCCTCCCAATTCTGAAATAGATCCCGCCAGTTCCCCGAATAGTCCAATAGCAGTTCCCCGTTTTCGTTGTGTGTGCGGATTTCGAACAGGTTCCAGGGGCGGCTCGGATCCCCATGTCGCCTGCTATATGCCAGCGGCAAATATTCAGCAATCAGTCTGCATAATTGAGGATCTTCCGGGGGAGATAGTTGCGAAAGATCGATGCTGTCCTCCAGAGCTTCCAGATAGGGAGAAGATGCAAGGTTGCGATTACGCACAGACACGAAACGGATCAGATTCTGTTTATCAGCATGATATCCGCGGAGGGGGATCCCTCCCCGCATCGCGTTAAACAGTGTATTGCTATAGTGTCGCAGATCTTGGATGCTTTGCGCGGTTTTTTGCAGACCATCCGCACCTGCAATGAGTTTCCGAAGATCGGTGGTATCCTGTTGCTCCTGGTGACGCAGCTTACGGACGAGTGTGGAGGATTTCTCCAGAGCTGTTTGTAACTCAATCAGATTCCCCACATGCTGATCCACATCTGCAATCAAATCCCAGGACACAGCGCGATCTTTTGTGAGACGAAGATTACGTTCGACCAAGTACGCACCTCGCCGGCCAAGGATTGAATCTTCTGTACTGAGTTGTTGCCCCTCTCGGTAGGTGTCTAATTGTGCTGTAGACAGCAAGATTGAGTTTGGGCGCGGTCCGTTTTGCCAGACCAGAGTAGCTCGTAATGCTTCCTCTGGAACTGGGTGGTCAACGATCAATGAACTCAGCGAAAAGACGCCGATTTGTTTTTCCAACTCACTCACTTTATAGGCATCAACCAGTGTGCTACGAGATCTTTGGAGTTCCACACTGACCCCGGAAGGGAGAATATTGGAAATTCCATCCAGTACGCTAATGCGCATGGGTAAATGCCAGGTACTCTCCAGCCGAGCACGGCGAACAAAGCCAAACGTATTGACACACTGCCAACTGTAGGAAAAACGGAGACTGAGATCTCGGTTGAACTCCTCGAATAACAGTTTATTGCCGGCAGCATTCTTGTATAGATTCCGTTCAATTCGATATAACCCACGTTGCCCGGAATTAAATGGCTCCCAAAGCATGGTTCGGTTGGAACGGTCAATGCGTACCAAGGTGACGCTCCCGGTATGGGACGCCGCATCATGAAGCTTATCGTCAGTCACATAGGGGAAGAGCGCATGATTTGCGTCTCGGCGCCCAGCGGTCAACGCTCCCGTGCTGGAAATGAAAAGCCAGTGATCTCCGATGCTGGCCAGCGTAATCAGGAATGGGGCCAGTTGGTCAAAATTTGAAATCCTGTACCAGGATTCCCCGTAGCGCTCAACGAACTGCCCGGAGCATGTGCCGCGGCTAGGGTACAGCTTAGTGTGCCCGGCAAAGATGCCCTGAAAGTCACTATTCTGTGACGAGGAACGGGATGTTGGCGTGCGCCGCACTTCCTTGGCCATCGGTAATATGAATAAATAATCGATAGGCGCCTGGTTTCGCCGGCGCATTAAAACTGACCTGTCCGTCATTAACGGTTATGAACAGATCAGGTATGAGGGGTGGCTCGGCTTCATCATCCCCACCATGGCCCACCTCCGTGGCTTCGGGCCGAACACCCCATTGATAGCTGAGTGGATCCCCTTCAGGGTCGGCCGCGATGACGGTGCTGGATGCCTCCATGCCTGCAGTCAATTCAATACTGGCATTTGCCTCCATGTCATTGAGTGTAAAGGAATCAATCCTGGGGGACAGATTCGATGGCCATGAACCGGTCCATTTGTGCTCCATGACATCAACCGCGGCGGTCTTGTCTCCGTCTGGCATAAACATGCCATACCAGGTAGCTGTGCGCTCTTGCTTTTGCCCCCAGAGAAATACATAAGAACCAACGCATTGAGTGGTGTCGGGTACAATTGCAATTTCGTAGCGTCGATCGTACCAGTCTGCTTTGACCGTGGAGTTGTTTTCAATCGGTGCCCCCCAAGATGTGGTCGCGACTTCCCAATGTCCTGTTGCTCCCCATTCGGTCACGACGTAAGGACCGGTCCAATCAGATTCTTTGAGGTAACGTGGCAAATTGACAATATCGGCGTACATCTGAATCCCAAGCAGGTCCAGGTCGGGTGCGCGAGTTTTGATCTGCCGAATCAGTTCGGGATGGATCCCAGCAAGCATCGTCAGTGTCGGGTGATTCCCGTCCACTTCGTGGATCATTTTGGAGATATCATTCACTGCATCCCAGACCAGTGGGTTTGATGCTCCTAGATTTAATTCATTTCCGATTCCCCACATCAGCAGGGCGGGATGATCTTTATAGAGCATGACCTCCTCTCGAACCCTCTCTAATTGGGCGGCAACCGCCGCAGAGTCGCCATAATCAAAGTTGAATATGCCGCGTCCAGTCCCAGGTCTCTCACGGGCAATTTCAATCCCCATCGTAACCATCAACCCGTTTGCATGGGCCCGGTCAAGTACTTCTATGCCACTGCTTTGGCCATTATCCGTACGCCAGGTACGAAAGGAATTGGCTCCGTGCACGGCTAGGACCTCGACATTTCCGAATTCGAGACCCGCTCCATGAATGTAGAAAGGGGTCCCGTCTTTGAATAGATGATATTTTCCGTCCACTTGGCGGATTTCCACGACAGCGGGTTCCTGTGCCTGTAGAAGGTCTGCCCCAGGCGCGAAGAGGAGCAACACGGAAAGGGAGATAAGACTTCGATAAAACATACTATTGGGGTTCAGTTTTCGGTTCTCCTGCAAGGAGGGACTCCAGGGATTCGAGGGAGCGTCCTTTCGTCTCAGGAAGAACAAGGATGACAAAAACGAGGCCAAACGCAGCCATGATCCCATATAGGAGAAATGTTGTAGCACTACCCAGATTGGCAAGCTCCCATGGGAAAATCAGTTGGACGGTAAAGCTTATGCCGGAATTGATCAGTCCAACAAATGAAATCGCCAGTGCGCGTACCCGATTTGGGAAGAGTTCTGAGAAAAGTACCCACATGACTGGGCCAAGGGAAACCGCAAACGAAGCGACAAACCCCAAGATGCCGGTCAGAATGAGGATCGGGTTCATGCTGATAGCTGCTGCAATCAGATCGGACTCAAATTCTCTTGCGGCAGAAAGCCCCAGTGCGGCTTCAAGTGCTTGCTTGAACTCAACGTCAGAGTTGAAGGTTACGCCAACTATATCCTGAAGGGCCTGCTGATTGATCGCGGCGGGGAGAGCGACGTCTACAGGTAGCGTGTAGCTGGCGCTATAGAATCCGTAGGCCAGTACCGCCATGGCGATGGTGATTCCTGTAAGCCCCAAAATAAGCAGCGGCTTTCTCCCCAGTCGATCAACCAGAGCGATGGCCACAATGGTAAAGACTAGGTTGACGATGCCAACCAGGATCGCCTGGACAAAAGAGGCGTTCGTCCCAATCCCCGACTGCTCGAAGATCATAGGAGCGTAAAAGAACACGGCATTGATTCCTGTAATTTGTTGCACAACGGCAATTACAATTCCGATGAGGAGTGCAAGCTTTAGTGCCGGTGCAAACAAAGCAGCAATACCAACCGTATCCTTCGCCGCGTCTGCATCCAGACTAGCCTGTACTTCTTGCAGATCTTTTTCTGCTTCATCGGGTCCACTTGCCCGCGTCATGATTGCCAGTCCTTCGGTGACACGCCCCTTCATCACAAGCCAGCGGGGACTTTCAGGTACCGCAAAAAGCGCAAAAAAGTAGAGTACAGCGGGAAGTGTTTCCAGACCCAGCATCCAGCGCCAGTTCCACGGGCCGAAATTCATTTCCTGTGCCCAGGCAGCAGTCGAATCACCGAGTTCCAAAATGACATAATTCGTAAAAAAGGCGACGGTAATTCCAATCACGATATTGAGTTGATTGAATGATACCATGCGTCCCCGAAGTAGGGGCGGAGAGATTTCTGCAATGTACATCGGGGCGATAATGAGCGATGCACCAACTCCCAGACCTCCAACCATGCGGGCGATCACCAGAATCAGATAGGAGGGAGCCATAGCAGATCCAATCGCTGAAACAGCATAAAGGACAGCCGCCCAGTAAAGGACGCTGCGCCGACCGATCAGATTGCTGAGTGGTCCGGCTGCCAACATGGCTAGCGTTGAACTAAGTGTCAACGAGCTGACTGCCCATCCAAGTTCCAAATCACTAAGAGCAAATTCGACCTCAATAAAGCCAACAACTCCAGAGATGACGGAAGCATCGAAGCCCATGAGGAATCCACCCAAAGCAACAATGAGGGCAGTTCTTGCGACATAAAGATTGTTTTTCATGGTGTTGGCGCTACGAAGCGTTAGGGTTCAGTTCAGTCAAGGAAGGTGTACGTAATGGTACATCGGAGAAATGTACGAAGATTTTACGAAAACCTTTTCATGCTCTCGTTCGTGCGGCGAACAAGGGTCCCTAGTCCTTACAGGTAAGAGGCATGCATTTATTTCAACCGGGAAAATTTAGAAAATTATATGCTCTACGCAAAATCTCCGGCGATTATGTACTCAAGTACAAGGAGAAATCATGAGGCATAATGGAGGGAACGGATTTGCCAAGTGAGAGTTTTGGCGGGAGATTTATATGGGTATCCAAATGCAAAGGCTCTCTTTTTTTCTCTCTTGTGTTTCCATAATTACATTAATTGCGGCGATGGGTGTACCTGCGTACGCTCAGTCTGATGAAGCCGACGTTCGGGCCGTGATTGATCGTTTATTTGACGGGATGCGCGCTGGTGACAGTACGATGGTACGCAGCGTATTGCATGAAGAAGCACTAATGGCCCGGGCTGGTTCTCAAGGTCTACGTATCGGTCCTACGGATGGGTTTGTCCGGGCGGTTGGTACACCGCACGACGAGGTATGGGATGAGCGGATATGGGATGTTCATATCTCAATTGATGGGCGACTGGCTTCGGCGTGGATGGAGTTTGCTTTCTTTCTTGGTGATACGCTCAGTCACTGCGGGGTGAACTCAATGCAGCTTTACCGGACGGACGAGGGCTGGAAGATCATTTATCTGGCGGACACGAATCGTCCACCCACCTGTGAAGTGCCAGAAGAGGGCCCTTAATCGTAGGCCTCTTTGGCGACACTGTTCTCCACGGGTACAGGGTAGCATCCTGTAAAACAGGCATCACAGTAGCCGTGCGGGCTGTCATGGGCGTCCCCGACCGCTTTTTTGAGGCTCTCGATGCTCAAGTAAGCAAGAGAGTCGACGCCAAGCCACTCTCCTATGGCGGCTACATCATCGAATTTGCTTGAAAGCAATTCCTGCTTGCTGGGGAAATCCATCCCGTAGAAACAGGGATTCATGACAGTTGGTGAAGCGACACGAAAATGAACTTCCTTCGCACCAGCCTCCCGAATCATCTTCACAAGCAGCTTTGCTGTCGTTCCCCGAACGATCGAATCGTCCAGGACGACGACAATCCGGTCTCTCAGTACACCATCAACGGTATTAAACTTGCACCGCACTCGTAGCTCGCGGCTGTCCTGGCCTGGTGCGATGAAGGTTCGACCCACATAGTGGTTGCGAATCAAACCTATATCGTACTTGCAACGGTATCCAAGCTTTTGACATTCACTTACGTACCCGAGTGTAGCAGTGTTGGAAGAGTCCGGCACCGAAATCACAAGGGGAGCTTTTTCTTCCGTTGGTACACGAGGCACAGGAGCATCGTGAGCGAGTTGCTTGCCAAATTTTCGGCGCACTTTATCAACCATCTCGCCGTAAATCCGGGAGTCTGGCCGGGAAAAGTAGATGTATTCAAAAATACATTGGCTCACACCGTACTGGCCATTGAGCTGTTCACTGCGGGGTTCCCCCATCTCACAGGCATCCTGATCAATGATGACGACCTCACCCGGTTCAACATCACGAATATATTCGGCCCCAATCATATCAAAGGCGCAGGTCTCACTCGCAACGCAGTAGGAGATTCCCCCATTCGCTTCTGTTTCGGGTAATTGTCCAAGCGCAAGCGGTCTGAAGCCATTGGGATCGCGAACCGCAATCAGGCGGTTGTCAGTAAGCAGGGTCAATGCATAGCCACCTTCGACTCCCGAAAGTGCATCCAGAATTTGATCAACTTGATCTTCCTGGCGGCTTTGGGAAATCAAATGCAGAATGAGTTCCGTATCAGAGGTTGACTGAAATAGCGTTCCCTGCTCACTGAATGAACGCCGAAGTTTGGCTGCATTGGAGAGGTTCCCATTGTGGGCAACCGCGAGATTTCCGTCTCGGTACTGAACATGGAAAGGCTGAATATTGGCACGATTTACTGAAGAACCACTCGTAGAGTAACGAGTGTGGCCGATTGCCGATTTACCATTCAGGGGATTTTGGAAAAGGCTGGGATCATCAAATACATCCAGGACAAGGCCAAAGTCACGTACAGCAGACATGATTCGTCGCTGTCGTACCGGGTCAAAGGAGGAACTAACAATCCCACACGATTCTTGCCCTCTGTGCTGGAGAGCGTGCAGACCAAAATAGGTAAGCCGCGCGGCTTCCGGCGAGTTAAAAATGCCAAAAATTCCGCAGTGGTCTCTCATGCTGTCCATGCGAGCTCAGTGGCGTAGCAGTGATGGATAAGCCATTGAATCCAGTGAGCTCATTAGGGTTTCATATTACTATGAAATTATGTCGTTCGACTCTTTGGTGTCGTTGCGGACACGGATATGTACCAAGCGGATTCGGTTGTTTTCCACCTCTTCCACTGAAAGATCCAATTGACCATGTGTGGTCGTAAATCCTGGTTCAGGAATATCTCCGGCCAGGTGAAATATGAGTCCACCCAGGGTTTCGAATGTGTAGGTATCCGTTGGCAGGGAAATATCTAAGGTGTCATTGAGATCCGTCAGGGGGATCCGCGCATCCACGCGGTATTCCAGTTCGCCCAGTGGAGTGATGAGCGTATCCCGCGCCTCGTCATGTTCATCTTCAATTTCTCCGACAACCTCCTCTAATATATCGTCCAGCGTTACCAGTCCCGCCGTACCTCCATACTCATCCACTACAATTGCCAGATGGGTTTTACGGCGCTGGAAGTCCTGCAGTAGATCATCTGATTTTCGACCAAGTGGTACGAAAATCGGAGGCCGGATGATCTGATTCCAGTATACTTTGGAGTCAGGTTGGTTGATGAAGGGCAGCAGATCCTTTGCATAGACAATGCCCTGGATATTATCTAGGTGGTCTTTATAGAGTGGAAGTCTGGAGTGACCACAGGCACGAATCAAGTCCAATGCCTCGGCCAGAGATGCAGTGACGGGGATGGCCGAAATATCCAGGCGATTGACCATTATGGTCTGGACGGTGGTTTCACCAAGATCAAGGAGTGACTGAATCCAGCCATGTTCGTCTTCTTCCAGAGAACCATGATCTTTACCGATCTCGGCCATCACTCTCAGGTCATCTGAAGAAAGTCTGTCAATATCTTCATGATTTCCCCAGCTACGATAAACTCCCTGTACGCCGGTCGACATACGTGTCAGCAGGAATGTCACTGGATACAGGGGACGGGAGATGAACGCAAGCACTCCTGCAACACTGCGACTGTATGAGATTGAATATCTGGACGCAATCAGTTTGGGAGTGATCTCGGATACAATCAGCAGCGTGAGCGTGAGTGCAACTACCTCAACGGCAAAAACAACTTCAATGCTGAATTCAAGGTGTTCTGCGATGTTTTTTGTCACCATAGCCGCAAGAATGGCGGCAGAAACGTTGATCAGTGTGTTGAGAAAAAGGATTGTAACCAGTAGCTGACGAGGTTTTTCCAAGAGTGTCAGCACCTGTTGACTGCGGCGATCCCCCCGCGCAGCGAGCGTTTCCCGATCTGTGGTGCTCAACGAAAAAAGCGCCACTTCCGAACCTGATACGACTGCGCTGGCAAGAAGCAGCAGCAGAAAGACAATAATTTCAGTCGGTGATACCGGCACACCAAAAGCCTGGGGTAGCAGACTGAGTATGGCCAGAATGGGGCCTTCAGGAGGGTCCAAACTTCGAAAAGATTTGGTGCATACGAATCAGAGAACTAGGTGGATATTCACGCAATTAAAAATATTCCCCAGTTACTACAATAAAGATAAGAACAATCAGTACGGCTAGTGGGCAAACGACCTTAACCAAGAAGCCGACGAGCTCACGCCCAGGCATAGGGAATTTACGATCACCGCCATCTTCAAGCGAAGCCAGGAACTTGGGAACACCCCACGCCCATGCGACTCCGATGCATATCAGAAACGCTCCGATACTCAGGGAGTAATTCCCCCAGATATTATTGTTCAGGGTTAGGAAATCAAGGTTGAATGGCAGCAGAGAACCTTCGCCTCCACTCAGTGCCGGTGCTGCTCCGAATGCGAGTGCGGAAGGCACAGCCAGAACAAAGCAAAATCCGGAAACCGCTGCCGCCGCCCGATTCCGTTTCCAACCCTTTTCGTCTACGAAATATGCAACAACGACCTCAAGAAGGCTAACGGTTGAGGTCAGTGCAGCAATCGCGAGTAGTGAGAAAAACGCTACAGCGAAGACAGTTCCAAGAGGCATCTGGTTAAAGATGGTTGGAAGTACCACAAATACGAGGCCTGGACCGGCAAGAGGGTCTGCGTTTGCAAAAAAGAGGGTTGGAAAAATAATGAGCCCAGCCAACAGGGCAATCCCGGTGTCTGCAATTGCAATAAAGATGCCTGACTTCCAGAGATTCTCCCGTTTAGAAACATAGGATCCATAGGTGATCATTGCCCCCATCCCCAAGCTTAAGCTGAACAGTGCCTGTCCAAGTGCCCCCATGACCACATTCAGGCTCAGTTTCGACCAATCGGGCGTGAAGAGGTAAACCAGTCCGTCCATGCCTCCCTGGAGGCTGACTGCTCGAATTGCCATTGCAATCAGCAGTACAAAAAGAGCCGGCATCAACAGTGTGGTTGCCCGTTCAATTCCCTTGGAAACGCCTCCTCGCACAACGAACAGGGTCAGCAGCAAGAACAATCCGCTTAGTAGGATAGGCCAGAAAGGATCTGCCACGAAGGAGTTAAAGATCGCTCCACTGGTTTCCCCATCCTGCGCCTGTGCCAGTGTTCCAGATGCGGCCTTGCCAAGGTACCCCAATGTCCAGCCGGCGATTACGGAGTAAAAGGCAAGGATGCCTGCGCCCGTCAAAACCCCGAGACCGCCCACGTAGGGCCACATTTTCCCAGGGATCACCGCCTTGAATGCACCGACAGGGTTACGTCTTGATTCGCGGCCCAGACTGAGTTCAGCCAGTAGCACAGGGAGGCCGATTGCAAGAACAAAAAACAGGTAGATCAGGACAAATAAGCCTCCGCCACCTTCTGCTACAGAGTAGGGGAAGCGCCAAATATTCCCTAATCCAATCGCACTTCCGGCAGCAGCCAGAATAAATCCTACCCTTCCACTCCACTGTCCGCGATCATTCGCGCCGCCTTGCTGAATTGATGCCATGATCTCTGATTTCTATTTTTGCTAGAGTTACTTGTGTAGATAGATTCTCACTGAGAATAACGCTTAAGATAAAGAACTACGGGGATTGCAAGTTACCTCGGGGATCAATTCGCAAAGCTTGTCAAAAGCAACTTGACTCGACGAGAGTGACTAACAGCAAGGTCAGACTCCTGCCACAATGCGCGGAAGACTGGGCAGGGGATCAACTGCGTACTGATGGGTGGAAACGGAATTTTACGTAATATACCCGGAGTGTTCTACTCATATCCTCAGAAGGGAAGGTCATCTTCCGGTACATGTGATGTAGAAGAGCCTTCCACCGCCGGGGGGGCCTGCTGAGCCGGAGGCTGTTGTGAGGGAGGCGCAGTTTGTTGGGCTGGGGTCTGATAGGTAGCAGGCTGAGGCTGCGAATATCCACCTTGTGTTCCCTGATGCGTTTGATGTCCGCTCACGGCATCCAGTACGAATGCATTTTGAGCATTTATTTCCGTGACCCACTTCCGATTTCCCTCGCGGTCCTCATAAGAGCGGTTTCGAATACTCCCGTCTACAAATATGAGAGAATTTGCGTGGGCCTGATTTTTGAATGTCTCCGCTTTTTGCCCCCAAACGACCACGCTGTGCGTGGATTTGCGTTCCGTGGGATTCCCATCCCGATTGACATACGTCTCAGTTACTACAACACGAAACGAGCAGATTGCTGTGTTGGCTTGGGTATGACGGAGGACAGGTTCTTCTTCAATGCGTCCAATGAGGACGACTTTATTTACATTTATATCTTGCATGATTTGTGTTTAGAATGTAAGACATCGATCCGTATTTGAAACGCATCAGACAGAAAAACGTCCCCATGAAGCCAATACGGACTAAAACATCAATATAGCCCCAGATTAATGCTTGGAGAAATCTATAATCAGGAATATTCAGAGGTCAATGACTCGGCTCCCCAGTGGGTCCTCCTAGTCAATGTAGTTCGTCAACTCAGAAAATTATGCCCGTGGGATCGAAAGCAGACACATGCTTCACTGCGCCATCTGCTAATTGAAGAGGCATACGAAACCGTTGAAGCGCTTGATATGGGGGATATGCAGGAACTCAGCACAGAACTGGGGGATCTACTATTGCAAATTATTTTACACAGTGTCATTGCGGAAGAGGCCAAGCAGTTCGATCTGGCCGATGTAATTGCGGTAACTATTGACAAGATGGTTCGGCGACATCCACATGTATTTGGTCAGGTTCATGTATCGGGGGTTGAAGAAGTACTCCAGAATTGGGAATCCCTCAAGGCAGAAGAGCGAAAGGGAGGGTCCGTGCTTAGCGGTGTACCTGCCGGATTACCCGCGCTACTGTCCGCTTACCGGATGCAGGAAAAAGCTGCAAGTGTTGGGTTTGATTTTCCTAATCGGGAAAGTACCTGGGCCAAGGTCGAAGAGGAAATTCGGGAGTTCAAGACAGCAGGTTCGGAGGATGAACGTGAGAGTGAATTTGGAGATTTGCTTTTTGCACTAGTCAATTATGCGCGGACAAATCAAATTAATCCAGAAGATGCACTCAGAGTTGCGAATCGTCGCTTCCGCGACCGGTTCGAATACGTGGAAGCAAATGTACCGGACATGAAGGCGGCAGAGTTAGAAGAATTAGACCGGCACTGGGAGGCATCAAAATGCCAGAGCCGGAAGATATAATCTGGTCGCCCCCTTTGATCACTCCAACACATACGTAGGTAGCTTCCCTTGTAATATACAGGGACACTCCATCAACAGCTGCTCTTCATCCGGATTCGAACCAGAGGTGACGAAGTCCTTCGCTGCTCCGCCTCATCAATGTTCGAGATCACGTCGTAACGCACACCGGTTTGGCCACGGGTGCTTTTCACGATTTCGTGCAGGACCGTATCGAGATCGAGGCCTGAGTTGACGCCCAGAACAGCTGTGCTCGATCGGGAACGGTGCTCGCTTAGCATCCGCATTTCGAATTGGTTTGAAAGAATCGTCCAGGTCTCGCACCAGCCGATTAAGCGATTGTGATGTACCAATGCTCTGGCCCGGAGAGACAACTTACTATGGATTAACAGTAATGTAACCAACGCTGCACATTATATAATAGATAAAGAATATGATTGACGGATAAATACTTGATGCATTACTATCTTTGTGAGAGAGGGCTGCCCATAGCAGTGTGATGGTCCACTGACTGGACAATATTCACAAGGCGAGTGCGGTGTGCCCATCGACTCGTATGAATTACCAAATCAATCGGTCTTGTGGAATGCCGATTCGCCACGCACAGGCAAATCTGCAAAAAAAATGAAGTAATTCAATTTATGCCGATATTTTTTTGCATAAACCGCAGAGAGTCCCTGAGAAACCAAGCCATATTCAATCCGTATACGGCGCGGATGTGGTTGGATACGAGCGCCCGATTATCTATGTCACCGAGGATACATGGAAAGCATATCACTTCTTCCTCAGAGAGGAAGATTTTTGTATTTCCCTTATCTTATTTTCCCTTATCTTATATTGTTGTGTTCATAGTGAATAGCGTGCTAGGCGTGATTTATTTGCCGTCTGAGAGCATTCTCTTTCATAGGAGAGGGGTTTTCTTTTAGCGAGTGATTGCCTTGGCCCGGGGCGTGGTTGTGCGTCCACTTAACTTCAGAAACAAACATTCGAAAAAATGAAACAACTTGCTACTTCCATTTTATTGGCACTTGGACTTCTCATTGTCCCCGTTGTGGCGGCTCAGGTCACTGTAACTGGCACGGTAACAGAAACTGCAACGAGCCAGCCGTTCCCAGGTGTACAGGTTATAATTAAAGGTACCTTGGAGGGTACGGTCACCGATTCCGAGGGCATGTATTCGCTCTCAGATGTTGCTGTTGGCAGTACATTGGAATTCCGCTTTGTGGGATATAGGACTCAGGAGGTCCTCGTTTCAGAGGGTACGAATGAGATCAACGTCCAACTCAGTGAGAGTATATTGGAGATTGACGAGTTTGTCGTCGTAGGGTCACGACGTTTGCCTCGGCTTGTGAAGGATTCCGCCGTTCCGGTTGATGTATTTGGTCCCAGGGATCTGGCTTCTCAGACTAGTTCGGATATTGATGAAATCCTCCGTACGCAGATTCCATCTTACAATGTTCAACGCCATGGAATTGATGATGAGGCTACACTAGTACGACCCATCACTCTTCGTGGCCTTTCACCAGATAATGTCGTGGTGTTGGTCAATGGTAAGCGACGTCATCGTTCGGCGTCAATGGCCCTTCTTGGTAGTTCTTTGAATACGGGTTCGCAGGGCGCAGACATTAATATGATTCCGAGCATTGCACTTAAGCAGGTTGAAGTACTCCGGGACGGGGCTGCGGCTCAGTACGGCGCGGATGCCGTGGCCGGTGTATTCAATATGCAGCTTCGTGACAATAATCAAGGGGTCCATGTCCGGCTGCAAGGTGGGATGTACTCTGGAGGTGATGATTTAGTACCGAATGGCATTAATGCATCAAATGGTTTGTTAAGCAAGCACGATTATTCTGCTACTGGAAGGAATTTCCTCGCAGCCGCGAACGTAGGACTTCCTCTCACAGACCGTGGCTTTTTGAATCTCAGCCTTGAATACCGTGATGCAGATCCTACGATTCGCAGTGGACTTAGGCGCGATGAAAGTGCGCTGATCCAAAGGGGATACCCGGTCAACAATCCTGCTCAGGTGTGGGGTAGCCCAGACGTCAGTAATTCGTTCGTTGGTTTTGTGAACGCGGGTATTGATGTAGGCAATAATGCTCACATCTACGCATTTGGTGGCTACGGCAACCGGGAATCCGAAGGCGGATTCTACTTTCGTTCTCCCGGAACGAGTAGTGCCAGAGCGGCTGTGTTCAGGTCCGGTTCAGTTAGAGCCGTTGCGGATTTGAATGAAAGTGACGACATAGTTTGTAGTGAACATGTTCCAAGCCTAGACGCAGATTTTGCGGCGGTGAATGCGTTTATTTCCCAGTACAAGGGGCAGTGCTTTCTCTTCAATGAATTGTTTCCGGGTGGTTTTACACCACGCTTTGGTGCCAACATCTATGATTTGAGCGTAACCACAGGTATTCGTGGTGGAGCGGATGACGGCCTTCGCTGGGATCTTAGTTTCTCCATGGGAAACAGCGATATTGACTACTTCATTTATAACACGGTCAACGCTTCCTTGGGACCGGATACCCCAACATCCTTCAAGCCTCGTGGGTACGAGCAGCAGGAGTTTACGATTTCCGCTTCTGGTTCCTATCCCATTGGAGTGAGTGCTTTTGCCACCCCTTTGAATATTGCATTCGGGTTAGAGTGGCACACGGAAGAGTTCACCACTGAAGGCGGTGACCCTGATTCATGGGCCAATGGTAAGTATGGCTCCCAAGGGTTCAGTGTTGGTTCCAATGGCTATCAAGGTTTGAATCCAAAATTTGCAGGTTCATGGGATCGCCCCAATGTCGCTCTTTATCTTGACTTGGAGACGGATGTAACTACCCGTTTGACCTTGGGTGTTGCGTCTCGCTACGAGAATTATTACAATGACTTCGGGTCAACGCTGACCGGTAAGGTCGCGGCATTGTACCGTGCAACCGGGTCACTTCGTTTTCGTGGCACGGCCTCCACTGGATTCCGGGCTCCCACACCTGGTCAGGCGAATCTCTGGGCATTACAGACTGCACTTTCCGGTGAAGGCGATCAGCTCGTGGAAACAGGGCAGCTTCCACCAACCCACCCGATTTCCGCTGCCCTCGGCGGCCAAGAACTTACCGAAGAGACGGCGTTCAGCTTGACGTTGGGAACGATCGTAGATCTCTCATCCAATTTGACACTGACCCTTGATTATTTTGATATTTCGCTTCAGGATCGAATCTCGCTCACTGGGAATATTGCGATTACGGAGGAAATTCGAGATATTATCGTTCAGCAAGCACTCTTGGGAGGCGCCTCAACTACTCTTCGTGAAATTAAATTCTTCTCCAACGACTTTGATACACGTACACGTGGGATTGACCTTCTTTTGGCGTATGACAGAGAGAGTGATTCAGGGAACGCAACCCAAGCTTCTCTCGCATGGAACTGGACAATGACTACCCTGGAAGACTTCTCACAGCCCCGGGATATCAGCACTTTTCTCGGACAGTCGTTGAGTACTCCATTTACGCTGAGTCTGTTGACTCCTCGCCGCCAACTCGAAACTGAAGATCTGAACCCCAAACATCGAATTGTGCTGATGGGACGCCATATCCGCGGTGCAGTCAGTGGAATGGTTCGACTCAATTACTATGATGGCTGGTACGCCTGCCGTAATAACAGCAACTCATGTGTGAATAGCACCGGGAGCCTGCTGGATGAGTTTGATTCAGCCGTGATTGTTGATGCTGAAGTTGGGTATCGTTTCCTTGAAGATTACCGCGTATCCCTAGGAGTCGATAATCTGTTTGATACGTATCCAGACTCCCATCAAGACGAAACCGGTAGTCAGGGCAACATTCGTCCAGAGAGTACCCCCTGGGACTATAATGGGCGCGCATATGTGCTTCGACTAGTCGCAGATCTATTCTAGGTCTTGATAATTCTTGCACAAAGAGCCCCAGGGGAAAAACCTCCGGGGCTTTTTTGTTTTATTGACGTATCCGAATCGTACGGGTCCTGTCTGCCCCTGAAGATCCGTGGGTAAGGATTGAGGTTTTAAGCGGCTTGTGGGTGGCGAATAGTTTGGAACCCTTGCCCCCAAAGCATGCTACAACTACATCATTATGGATGGTAATAATATCAATTCACCCTGCGATTGAATATCCCACATATTATTAGAGCATCATCGACAGGGTTCTGGAGATGGAGAATTACGAATTTCCAACATCCTTTGTTCTGTGATAAATCCGTCCATTTTCGATCCAGCGTGGAAGATCACACAAAGCAGATTGGCCACGCCATAGACAGTCCTGGGCGAATCGGATACGGTGTATCAAATGGCCTCAGGTAATTTTGATCCAAAACTTGTGCAACGTGCACAAAAAGGGGATGAATATTCCAGAAATTTGCTTTTGCGGCGACTTTCTAAAGTATTTGACAGGTATTTCAAGACCAAAATTGGGAATCAGGCTGTAGTTGACGACTTGGTTCAATGTTCACTACTACGGGTTCATTCGGGGTTGGAGGCGTTACAACAAATGGACAAGTTCAAGGCCTTTGCCATGAAAGCTGCCCTGTTTGAGTTGCACGATTATTATCGAGGACGGCACTCTCCCAAGGAGAAAACCTATGAGCCGCAAATGCTCCCCGAGGGACGAAATTCACCGGATGATTGGTTCGGGAGCAAGTTCGATGCGGAGCGTGCTCTCGGAACGCTCACTCCGCGTGCCAGACGCATTCTGGAACTCCGCGAACATGGCTATAAATACAGGGAGATTGCCGAGATCCTGGATACGACCGAAACCGCCGTCAAAATGCAGGTGAAACGCGCGTTTGAAAAAATGAGGTCGATATTCACAGATTAGCTGTTACCTTTTGTACTTTTCCAGCGTCTCTTGGTAGACGGACCCTTACTCTAGGATGGACCAATCCGAGATACTAAAAAAGGTGCTTTGCGAAGAAGCACTCAACGCCGAAGAGAAGAAGGCACATATTGAAAATCTGGAAGCTGATCCAGATTTGGCACGTTCTCTTGCAGGCTGGCAACGGTTCCGGGCTTATATGCGAGATCGGATCCCCAGTCCTCGTGATTTTGTACTATACTCGCTGGTTTTTGGAGGGCATGCGGAAGATTTAAGCGAGGAGGAAGCAGCCGAGGTGAATGAAAAATGGGGAGCCCTCGATTCCGTCATTGAATCGGACCCGGGGTATTCCGAAGTTGCTGCCCAAATTGAACGGGATCGCCAAGATTTTCTTACATGCTGGGAATTGGAGGACAACCGGTCGACGGCTAGGATATTGCCATTGCGGACATTTCGAATGGCTGCTGCTATTGCCGTTCTCGCGGTATCTGTGATTACTATTCTTCTGCTTCTGAATCAGGGAGACGTTACTCTCCAAATGGCAACTGCGGATCCAGGCGAATATGAGCGTGTTCTTCTTCCCGATGGCTCCATCGCGCACCTCAACGGACCTGCAACCCTTCGGTTTGATGAACAGAATTTTTCGCGCTCTGTAGAGTTGACGGGGGTGGGTTTTTTTGATATTGCGCACCAACCGGATCAATTTTCCGTGCAAACGGAGGAAGCAGTAGCCAGGGTACTCGGCACACGTTTCGGTGTGCGCTCGATGAATGGGCTTACCCAGGTCGTTTTAGAGAGTGGTCGTCTACAGGTCGCCTCAATCGCAGAAAATCCTCAGAGCGTTCTACTCGTTCCTGGGCAAATGACAAGTATAGCGCAGGGATCCGCTGCACCAATGCCACCAGTGGAAGTAAATATAGAAGATCAATTGGGGTGGACCGGTTTCATATTTTTCCGAGAAACTTCATTAAGGAGGGCAGCGGTACTACTTTCTACAAGCCGAAATATTCGTGTTGACTTTGATCCATCCCTGATAAATGAGAGGGTAACCGGCACCTTCGCTCCAGACGTTACAGCTGAAGAAATTCTGGATGCGCTTGCACTAACACTGGACGCCGAAGTACTTAGAGAAGGGGAGACCTACCGCATTGTCCCCTAAAAAGCGGCTTGGAACACAGATGGCTATGATGTGTAACGCGCACACTAAATGCACGTTACTCTTCGGCAGTGGTTTTTTCGGAAGCGATTACTTTGTTTGTACCTGGTTGCTGCCTTCATAGGTGTCAGCCCTGAGGCAAGCTCGTATGCCCAGGATATTTCAGTGGATGTCTCATCTGAGCCCCTTTCCCAGGTTCTGGATTCCTTTGGAACGTCGTATCGCATCAACCTTGTCTATGCTCAGCGGCAGGTAGAGGGGCGTTTGGCGACATGCAATTATGTTGGTACTGACGTTGCTGCTGCGCTGGCATGCATTCTCTCGGATCAGAATCTTAGTGTGATCCGGTTAAAAAGGCGGCAATATGTACTTGTAGAAGTAGGAGAGGATGCGTCTCTGGATCCAGCCGTGGTCCGTTTGGGTACGCTGCACGGATTTGTGATGGATTCGCTGTCCGAGGAGACCTTGCCAGGGGCGCATGTATATCTGCCCAGATTTGCAATAGGCTCTGCAACCAATAAAGCGGGGTATTATGCAATCCCATCCTTGCCATTTGGGCAATACCGGGCAAGGATTTCCTTTCTTGGCTACGCGACCTTGGACACCTTACTTGAAATCTCCGAGGAGCCGACCATAATTCGATTAGATCGCCAAACCTTGGAATCCCAGGCGATTTTTGTCAGCTCAGATCGTCGAGATCCGTATGAGGTAGAACCCGGTGTACGGCAAGTTTCGGTCAATCGAATCAGTAAACTGCCAGGTTTTCCTGGCGAAGCAGATCTTCTCCAATCGCTACGCTGGTTTCCCAGTGTCCAGAGAGTACGTACTAATCAAGGAGGACTGATCGTGCGGGGTGGAGAGCCAGATCAGGTTCACTATCTGATTGACGGTGCTCCCGTATACCATATGTGGCATATTGCGGGGCTCCTTTCTGTCTATCAGCCAGAGGCTTTCAAGGATGTACGGTTGTACCAGGGAAGTTTTCCGGCCGAACATGGCGGACGCCTGTCGGCTGTACTGGACGCAGAGTTGAAAGATGGTACGATGGACCAGATCACGGGATTAGCAGGCTTAGGGGTGTTAAGTGCACGTGCATTTGTTGAGGGGCCGATCACAAAGGGGCTATCGTTTATGGTCTCTGGACGGCGATCCTATCTGGATCGAATTATTGGGCGCAGGCATCCGGTGTACGATGGGAGCAGACGGGACACCATGCGTACAGGAATACACCTGTATGACATTAGTACGAAGTTGGCATGGCGTCCATCCGCGAGGCAGCGGCTGACTCTGGGGGTCTACGGAAGTTCAGATGTTCTGGATATTCGGCTACCCGTAAATTTGTCGGTGGTAGGCTCTTTTCGGGATGCATTGCCGCTAAGCGACTGGTTGAGCCCAGCAAGCCTGGTATTCGAGTTTGATACGCGGTGGAGTAATCGCCTGATCAGTGCACGCTATCAGTATCTGTATGCGGATCGACTTTTTTTGAGTGCAACAGCGTATGCAACCTCCTATCGGGCACATGAACGCATTTTTATTCGCCCGACAACCATCTCATTCGTGAATTCAGTGTACGAATTAGATATACTGGACGTTGGCGTAAAGCTGAATGTTGATTACTATCTATCGTTGACCCATCATATTCGGGCGGGTATTTCGATTGCGCAGCGCACATTCTCGAGTGAATTGGAAGCGTTGATTTTGCAGACGAATACCATTTCCGAAAGCATAGATGAGCATAGCGCACTGGATAACACGGAAATTGTACTGTATGCACAAGACACCTGGAGGCCAACAGCAAGATTACAGATACAGCCAGGGCTTCGTGCCAGTCAACTCAGGGGGGCTAAAGATTTACGGCTAAGCCCTCGTTTGGGGGTTCTATATGACCTGGACCAAGTTATTCTTCGGATGGCCATGGGGGTTAATGTTCAGTACCTGCATCAGGTACGGGATCGTTATTCAGTGCTGTACGATTTGATTTCTTACCGGTGGGTCCCCGCTAGTCGTTCCGTAGACCCGTCCCACAGCTATCATGCGTCTCTTGGCGCCGGTGTATTGTTGGGGAACTTCTTCACCGTTGATGTTGACCTGTACGTTCACCTGACACACGGACTATTGCTCCCGCGCAATGAACAACAAAGCAGAGACAGGTTGTTGGGGCCCGGGATTGAGCTCGGCGCAATCTTAGGCCAATACACCAGGGGGAAAGCACTGGCGCATGGATTGGAGGCCAACCTTCAATATGAGCGAGGGGCGTCCTTCCTCTGGGTAAGTTATGCGGCCGGCAGATCTCGAAGTCGGGCTCCTGAACTTGGAGAATATAAGTTTCGTCCCGGGCGGTTTGATATACCCCAGCAGCTCCAAATCGCCTTTCAGCGTACGAGAAGCCATTGGTCGTACGGGGTTAGTGGAAACTGGCGCAGCGGGTACCCAATCACGGTTCCTGAGGCGCGCTATGCCGTAGGGGATCCTCTTTCTGAAGCGCCGCAAGGGTTTCTCTACTTTCCCAAGATTAATAACGGCCGATTACCCCCGTATGTGAATTATGGAGTTCAAGGATCCTATCGCTTCAATGTGGGCGATGTAGCGTTGCAACTCAAGTTAGAAGTGAATAACATCACATTCCGGCGGAATGTGATTGGACGTGTATATGATCCTGCACTACCGCACGAGGTTGCTATTACGTCCAGATATGGGCTTCCAGCTTACCCACTGCTCGAAATCACTGCTCAATTTTAGTGATGAAATTCAGGTATCTATTAATTGCAGTTATCTTCCTGGCAGGATGTGATGCCGTTCAACCGGAGGACACGTCTCTGCTTGTTGTGGAAGCATTCGTGATGTCCGAGCAATCATTACCGGAAATCATCCTAAGACAGGCTGCTCCGCTGCAAGATCCTTATCAGCTGGATTCGTCGACTGCCGCCATGGGTGCCCAAGTTGGACTCACGCTACAGGATGCTTTAATTCCTTACCGGATGCAGCGCCCTGGAGCGTATGGGCCATTGGATTCTGTGATAGCAGTGCCTGGAGAAAGCATCGCATTGAATGTGCAATGGGAGGATCAATTGGTCACGGCGCGGACCCGAATTCCACCGTTAATTTCCCTGGATAGCATAGAAATCTCGGTTTCAGACACCCCTGTCCCTGGATTGCTGTTAGACTCCCTGTTTATAGATCCGACTCAGATTGATTCTTTGGGGATTCGGGCGCTGGGCACGGGTGCGCGGGAAGGATTGGTCCATCTCGTACGGGCGACCGTGTATTGGGAGGATCATACTGGAAACGATGGGAATGACTGGTGGATCAGAATGCAATTGCTACCCACTCTGACGCAGGATCAAAGACTCAGCAATTACTTTCTGAGTTCGGAAGTGGTGCAGCCGGAAGAGGATATACCATTTATTGATGCGAATCGGCGATCTTGGTCGGGTTCTTATGCAGTACCTGTGGCAAGCCAGACCGATCCGATTTCACAGCATGGTCTGCGTATCAGTATTATTCGTTGTACAGAGGCCTATGCAGACTTTGTTTCCCAGAGTTCGAATCCGGGTGAATATGAGCCACCATCAAACATTTTACACGGACGGGGGATTTTTGCGGGACTGGCCGTGGATACATTTACAGTAAGCATTAAGTAATGAGTACTGCAAAAGGGCGTTCGTTCAGAGCTGGTACGATCACGGCGTTAAACCCGCAGGTTAAGAATCGGGCTAGGACATCGGTTTTTATTGATGGCGAGTATGCCTTTGGGATTTTGACGGATCTGGTTGTACAGAACAAACTGCATGTGGGGAAAGAGCTGAATGAAACAGAAGTAAGTGTCCTTTTGCAGGATGAAGGAATGCTCCGGGCAAAGTCTAAGGCACTAGGATATTTGGCTTATGCTCCGAGGACTGCATATCAGATACGTACACGTTTGAGAGAGCGGGGGTTTTCGGATCACGAGATTGATCATACGATGGGAGATCTTCAGGATCTTGGCTATATTGATGACCGAAAGTATGCAATGGAATATGCCACGGCACGGTTCAATCATAAAGGGTATGGGCCAGAGAGGATTCGGCGTGAATTAATCGCAGATGGGGTTTCACATGACGATATTTCCGAGGCGATCAAAGCCACGATCAACCCGGAGGCCTTTGCTGCGCGTGCAAAAAGCATGGTCGAAAGATTCCAGACTAGAGTTCAGGGCACATTCCCTGAGCGAAAAAAGAAGCTGATCACTTACCTGACCAGAAGGGGGTACGGGTATATAATGGCAAGTGAATTTGTTCAGGAGGTACTGAGTCGAAGTGAGTCGAGTAAAAACCGCACGTAACCTGTTAAGTAAGCGCCTTGGAGAAGTCCAGCCTTCGGTCGCGATTATTCTAGGATCTGGATGTGGTCTTGAACTGGATCAGGTCCATTGGAGCCTGACTGCTTCAAATATTCCTGGATTCATAGCTCCTTCTGTTGCTGGACATTCGGGCCGTGTGACGTCGGGTGTCTTTACAAACCACGAAGTTCTCCTAATGCAAGGGCGGGTTCACTACTACGAAGGAGTTTCGACTGATCGTGTCACCTTTCAGGTGCGCCTCATCCATGAATTGGGGATCAAGAATATCATTTTGATTAGTGCGGCGGGCGGGATACGAGCAACTTTGAACCCAGGAGAAATTATGTTGGTAGAAGGCCATATCTGCGCCCAGCCGCTGACTGCAACCTACAGGGGACGTTCAGTGTACGACGCACTTTGGAGGGAGCGTGTGATTGCAGCTTGTGGCGGCTTACCGGTCTCCAGTGGTGTTTATGTGTGGACCATTGGGCCGAGCTACGAAACTCCAGCGGAAATTGTCGCCTTTGAACGTAGGGGCGGCGATGCAGTTGGAATGAGTTTAGTACCGGAAGCGATGGAAGCATCAGCTTTAGATATGCATGTGCTGGGGGCCACTATCATTACCAATAGTGCGGCGGGCCTGCATGAGCAGGAGTTAAATCACGAAGATGTACTTCGTTCGGCCGAGGCTGCACGTGCGAATCTTGCGGATGTAATCGCCAGGGCGCTAATGCAGGCTCCTCAGCCATACAGAACATAATTTTACCTACAACCCGATACTCATATCACAAGACCAAATTGCAGCGCATGAACGACGACTATGGACATGACAGTGGCGATTGGGAGGGTGCGCCGCATTCAGGCAGCGGATCTCGCTATCGCGACGAAGTATTTTCGAGGAGGGTCCCGGCGGGACGACGTACGTACTTCTTTGATGTGAAGGCAACCCGATCTGGTGAAGACTTTTTTATCGTCATCACCGAGAGCAAGCGGGTTGGTGAGCATCGTCACGAGAAACACAAGATCTTCGTGTATAAGGAAGACTTCACTAAGTTCATGAAGGGCTTGTACGAGGCAATGGAGGATGTACGGACCGAGCGTCTACCGGACTACGAGTTTTATGGCTATCCGTCTGTTGATTTCCCACCCAGGGACGACGACAGCACGTAGTCTGGTTGAGCCATGATCCGCTTGATTGCGCCAGATCAATGGAGACGAAAGCCAATAAGCTTGGATTCTGCATTGGAGGTGCGCGTAGCCAAGGTGATCAAGAAGGTCATGGAGCACGGCGATGTGGCTCTACTTGATTACACGAGCCAGTTTGACCGTGTCGGACTCACGTCCATCTCCGTACCCTCTGCGGCATTAGAGTCGGCTTGGGTAGAAGCCGAATCGGCTTGGCAGCACGCATTTCAGGATGCCGCCAATAATATACGCCGGTTCCATGCGAGGCAGCGCCGCGAGAGTTGGTATGTGGACGACGGAGATCGTGTCCGTCTGGGTCAGCGCATCTTACCGGTGGATGCTGCGGGCTTGTATGTCCCTGGTGGAACCGCTGCATACCCATCCAGTGTATTGATGACCGCCATCCCTGCTCAGGTGGCAGGAGTCGGCGACCTGTATCTTGCAAGTCCTCCTGATCCTTCTACCGGGCTACCTCGGCGGGAGGTTTTGGCTGCCGCATATATGTTGGGAATTGAAAACGTGTTTGCGGTCGGCGGAGCACAGGCCATTGCTGCATTCGCATTCGGAACAGAGTCCGTCCCGCGGGTGGACAAGATCGTAGGCCCGGGCAGCGCATATGTTACGGCAGCCAAAAAGCTAGTTTATGGCCATGTGGATATTGATAGTCTTGCCGGTCCCAGCGAGTTAGTGGTTCTGGCCGATGCCACTGCCAGACCAGACTGGATTGCGCATGACCTTCTTGCCCAGGCCGAACACGACGAACTAGCCTGTGCAATCCTTGTAACCCCTGATGAGGCGATTGCGAAGGCCGTTTGTCAGGCACTTGAAACATTTCTGCCGCTGATTTCGCGAAGGGATATAGCTACTTCGGCCTTGAAGGAACATGGTGCGGCGATCATCACTTCTTCGATGGAGGAAGCAATTCACACGGTGAATACTATTGCTCCAGAGCATTTGGAGCTCATGGTTGCAGATTCATGGGAGGTTTTGGAGAAGATTCGGCATGCGGGTGCCGTCTTCATTGGTCCGTGGTCCCCGGAGGTGGTTGGAGATTACTATGCAGGTCCGAATCATGTATTGCCTACAGGGGGAGCCGCGAGATTTTCCTCCGCCTTGGGAGTTGATGATTTTGTTCGGCGACAGAGTGTGATCAGCTACAGTGAACGGCGTTTAGGGGTCGTAGCCGATGATATTGCTCTAATGGCACGTAGTGAAGGGCTTGATGCTCACGCGCGCAGCGTAAAAGCTCGCATGAAAGACTGATGACGATCCGGAATCGTGCACTTTCCCAGGTCAAGGGTGAGATCCAAAAGCAGCATCCTTATAAGGTCGGAGTCCCTCCTGGGCAAATTAAAGTCAAGCTCAATCAGAATGAAAGTCCATTTGACCTGCCGGATGAGCTAAAAGAAAAAGTATTTGAGCACTGGAAAGAGACTGCATTTCATCGGTATCCTTCAGAGCAGCCTGATGACCTTACGAAGTTAATCGCGGATTATATAGGCTGGGATTCAGAAGGAATTATTATTGGGAATGGATCGAACGAATTGACCTACACGCTGGGGCTAACCTTCATTTCTTTAGGCAGAAAAGTAGTGTTGCCTCGCCCGATGTTTTCTTTTTATGAGCGGGTTGTGGATATTTTTGGAGGAACAGTCGTGTCGATTACTCCTCGCGATAACCTGCAGTTTGACACCGATGGGATTCTAAAGGCGATTCAGCAAGCGGCTCCTTCCGTCGTAGTGATCACCTCCCCAAATAACCCCACAGGCTTAGCATTACCTTTGGCGGAGATTAAACTAATTGCTGAAGCGGCACCAGGACTGGTGCTCATTGACGAGGCATATATAGAGTTTGCAGATGAACCTAGCATGCTCACTGCATTGAGGGATTATCCAAATGTGATTCTTCTCAGAACTTTTTCTAAGGCATTTGGACTAGCTGGATTACGTATGGGCTATTTGGTCGGAGACCCCGCGTTAATGTCGGAGGTTCTGAAGGTTCGGCCTCCATTCATGATTGACCGCTTCAGTATCGCCGCAGTAAGGGCACTTCTTTTGCAATCCCACCTCGTTCATGACCGGATAGCGCAGATTCGTTCAGAAACGAAGCATTTAATTCAGGCCTTGCGGCAAATAAAAGGGGTGCGTGTGCTTGCAGGACAAGCAAATTTTGTTACATTTAAAGTTCCCGGTAACAGTAAGGAACTGTTTATGAAACTTGCCGAGTCTGGTATTTTAGTTCGCGATATGAGTGGGTACCCGGAGTTAAGGGGCTTCTTGCGCGTGAGCGCAGGAACTCCTGACGAGAACAGGGCATTCCTACGAGCGTTGACACGGATAATCTCGTAGTTCTTTAGCCAAAACCGCAATTCGAATGCAAGATGGACTTGTCCCGGTAGAAATTATTGGGCTGTCAACGAGCCCGAGCAGTGGTGGTGCTTTTGTTTTGATGTTGGGGGAAATAGCTGGAACACGAAAACTCCCGATCGTAGTCGGAGAAAATGAGGCTACTGCCATTGCAATTGGAGTTGAAAGAAAACGCCCGCCGCGCCCCATGTCCCATGACCTTTTGTGTAGTCTGATGGAGCATGCAGGGATGGAGGTGAATGACATTCTGATCGATTCGTTAGAGGAGGGTACCTTCTTTGCAAAAATTCGATTCTTCCAGAATGGAGAGCCCGCTGCGTTAGATTCGCGCCCAAGTGATGCGGTTGCAGTTGCGGTACGCCTAGATGTTGATATTTTGGTATCAGAGTCAATTCTCGAAGAGGCGGGGATTCCACTAGGTGAAGACGAAGATACTGCCCACGATGAGGCTAAAGTACCAGTATCCCCGATTGAGCAATTGGAAGAGAAATTGGAGCGTGCCATTGAAGAAGAGGATTACGAGGAAGCTGCACGGGTACGTGACGCTTTGGCGAAGCTAAAGGAATAGTTCCGATAGAATTAGCTGTCAATCATTCGCTCAAAATGACCCAGACAACGATTCCCTGGTATAGTAGGACGGCCGTCAGATAAGGCTACGGGGCGCTATGTAT